>NZ_JANIID010000020.1:0-150095 GCF_024519335.1 Streptomyces telluris | reverse complement strand
GAACTTCTTCTCCTCACCCTCGCCCTCGGTGCCGACGACCACGATGTGGCCGGGGCGCAGCTCGCCGAAGAGGATCTTCTCCGAGAGGATGTCCTCGATCTCGCGCTGGATCGTGCGGCGCAGCGGGCGGGCGCCCAGGATCGGGTCGTAGCCCTTCTTCGCCAGGAGCGACTTGGCCTCGGAGCTGAGCTCGATGCCCATGTCGCGGTCCTTGAGCCGCTCGTCCACCTTGGCGATCATGAGGTCGACGATCTGGATGATGTCTTCCTCGGTGAGCTGGTGGAAGACCACCGTGTCGTCGACACGGTTGAGGAACTCGGGCCGGAAGTGCTGCTTGAGCTCCTCGTTGACCTTGGCCTTCATGCGCTCGTAGCCGGTCTTGACGTCGCCCTGGGCGGCGAAGCCCAGGTTGAAGCCCTTGGAGATGTCCCGGGTGCCGAGGTTCGTCGTCATGATGATGACGGTGTTCTTGAAGTCCACGACCCGGCCCTGGGAGTCGGTCAGACGACCGTCCTCCAGGATCTGCAGGAGCGAGTTGAAGATGTCCGGGTGGGCCTTCTCGACCTCGTCGAACAGGACCACCGAGAACGGCTTCCGGCGGACCTTCTCCGTCAGCTGGCCGCCCTCTTCGTAGCCCACGTAGCCGGGGGGCGAGCCGAAGAGGCGCGAGACGGTGTGCTTCTCGCTGAACTCCGACATGTCGAGGGAGATCAGGGCGTCCTCGTCGCCGAAGAGGAACTCGGCGAGGGTCTTGGACAGCTCGGTCTTACCGACGCCCGAGGGGCCGGCGAAGATGAACGATCCGCCCGGGCGCTTGGGGTCCTTGAGGCCCGCACGGGTGCGCCGGATGGCCTGGGAGAGCGCCTTGATGGCGTCCTTCTGGCCGATGACGCGCTTGTGCAGCTCGTCCTCCATGCGCAGCAGGCGGGAGGACTCCTCCTCCGTCAGCTTGAAGACCGGGATGCCGGTGGCCGTGGCGAGGACCTCGGCGATCAGCTCGCCGTCGACCTCGGCGACGACGTCCATGTCGCCGGCCTTCCACTCCTTCTCCCGCTTGGTCTTCGCGGCGAGGAGCTGCTTCTCCTTGTCGCGCAGGGAGGCGGCCTTCTCGAAGTCCTGCGAGTCGATCGCGGACTCCTTCTCCCGGCGCACGTCGGCGATCTTCTCGTCGAACTCGCGGAGGTCCGGCGGCGCGGTCATCCGGCGGATGCGCATCCGGGAGCCGGCCTCGTCGATCAGGTCGATCGCCTTGTCCGGCAGGAAGCGGTCGGAGATGTAGCGGTCGGCGAGTGTGGCGGCCTGGACCAGCGCGTCGTCCGTGATGGAGACGCGGTGGTGGGCCTCGTAGCGGTCGCGCAGACCCTTGAGGATCTCGATGGTGTGCGGCAGCGAGGGCTCGGCGACCTGGATGGGCTGGAAGCGGCGCTCGAGGGCGGCGTCCTTCTCCAGGTGCTTGCGGTACTCGTCGAGCGTGGTGGCACCGATGGTCTGCAGCTCACCACGGGCCAGCATCGGCTTGAGGATGCTGGCGGCGTCGATCGCGCCCTCGGCGGCGCCCGCACCCACCAGGGTGTGGAGCTCGTCGATGAACAGGATGATGTCGCCGCGGGTGCGGATCTCCTTGAGGACCTTCTTCAGGCGCTCCTCGAAGTCACCGCGGTAGCGGGAGCCGGCGACCAGGGCGCCGAGGTCGAGGGTGTAGAGGTGCTTGTCCTTGAGGGTCTCGGGCACCTCGCCCTTGACGATGGCCTGGGCCAGGCCCTCGACGACGGCGGTCTTGCCGACGCCGGGCTCGCCGATGAGGACCGGGTTGTTCTTCGTACGGCGGGAGAGCACCTGCATGACCCGCTCGATCTCCTTCTCGCGCCCGATGACCGGGTCGAGCTTGGATTCGCGAGCGGCCTGCGTCAGGTTGCGGCCGAACTGGTCCAGGACGAGCGAGGTCGAGGGGGTGCCCTCGGCCGGGCCGCCGGCCGTGGCGGCTTCCTTGCCCTGGTAGCCGGAGAGCAGCTGGATGACCTGCTGCCGGACTCGGTTGAGATCGGCGCCCAGCTTCACGAGGACCTGGGCGGCGACGCCCTCGCCCTCGCGGATCAGGCCGAGCAGAATGTGCTCGGTGCCGATGTAGTTGTGGCCGAGCTGAAGGGCCTCGCGGAGCGAGAGCTCCAGGACCTTCTTCGCACGGGGGGTGAAGGGGATGTGCCCGGACGGGGCCTGCTGGCCCTGGCCGATGATCTCCTCCACCTGCTGGCGGACCGCCTCGAGCGAAATCCCGAGGCTCTCCAGGGCCTTAGCGGCGACACCCTCACCCTCGTGGATCAGGCCCAGGAGGATGTGCTCGGTGCCGATGTAGTTGTGGTTGAGCATCCGGGCTTCTTCCTGAGCCAGGACGACAACCCGCCGCGCACGGTCGGTGAACCTCTCGAACATCGTTAATCGCTCCTCAGAGCGGTCAGGCAAGTAGGGGTCGGTCCCCTCCCTGTCCTTCCGCATGCTAGTCCCGCGGGACGGGACAGCTCATTCCAACTGCCGACATCCGTCCGGATCACCCCGCGTCGGCGGGGAAACCTGCTGCCGAACAGCCGACATCTCCTCCAACCCGATGGTGGGAGACGATGTTCCCGCAGGCCAGGCATATACGCTCGCCGCCACTACGCCGACGGCGAACGCGAGCCCGGCCCGACACGCCCGCCCATCGCCCGCCGCCACCCTTGCTGACGCGCTCCGCGCGGTGTCGCACCGCCTCTTCCCATGGGGAACCTCTTACCCGCAAGGATTGACAGTCCATGCGGCGCGGGCACCGTCCATCCGCTACGGGCGAACACCCTCACGCCGCCCGGAGCGCCTGTGCGCCCCCCACTCCTTATACGGAGTGTGCCCAACTACCCACCCAGAGTAACCTCTTGGCGGTTTCACAGTTGCACCGCACATGACCGTTGCCCTCCCGCGCCCCGGCGGTCCCGCAGATCAATGGTGCCAGGCGCGTCGGTGGTACGAGCACGAGCTGGGCTGGCCGACCTCCGGCGCGGCGCCCCTGGAGCTGCCGACCGGCCTCCGCTTCGACGTCCTGGACCTTCCCCTGGACGCCGGCTCCGCCGTGCTCGGCCGCCCGGTGCGCACCGGCCCCGTCGCCCTCGACGTCCGGACGCGGAGGCTGTGGTTCCTGGTCGCCGCGGGCAGCGCGGACGAGCTGCCGGAGCTGCTCGACTGGCTGGAGTGGGGCGCGGTGCCCCTGGACCTGGCCGTGCTGGGGCAGGGCGGGCGGATCGCCGCGCCGGTGCCCGTCGGCCCGGGCCACGGGCGCCTCGGGGCGCTCGGTCCGGGCAAGCCGGACAAGCCCGGGAGGGCCGTGTGGGTACGGCCTCCCGCACCGGGGAACCCCGGGGGCGGGATCGAGCCGTCACTGCCGGTGACCGGCCTCGGGGGCGAGGGGGACGCCCCCGATCTCGCACGGCTCGTGGGCGCGGCGGCCACGGAGGTCCACCGGGCCCGGTTGCTGCGCGCCCGGAGGGCACGCTCGCAGGGGCCGGCGGATGATCAGCCGTTGGCCTTCTCGTACGCCTCACGGATGTCGGCGGGCACGCGGCCGCGGTCGTTGACGCTGTAGCCGTTCTTCTTGGCCCAGGCGCGGATCTTCGCGGTGTCGGGGCTGCCGGCAGCGGCGGCGGCGCGGACCTTGCCGCGAGCGCCCGCGGCACGGCCGCCGGTGCGGCGCCCACTGCGGGTGTACGGCTCCAGCAGACCGCGGAGCTTGTCAGCGTTGGCCGTGGTGAGGTCGATCTCGTACGTCTTCCCGTCCAGGGCGAACGTCACGGTCTCGTCGGCCTCGCCACCGTCGAGGTCATCGACAAGAAGGACCTGAACCTTCTGCGCCACGGGGAATCCTTTCAGTGGAAAATGGGATTACGGAGGAATAGCAAACCGCCTTTCCCGGAAAAACACAAACCCCCCGGGAAGGTTCAGCCCGCCTTCCGCGTGGGAACCATCCCTTCCGGAGGCATGTGATAGGGGCGCGATTCGGACATAGGGACCGCGATCACAGATGCAGAAGCATCCGGCTGTTGCCAAGGGTGTTCGGCTTCACCCGTTCGAGACCCAGGAACTCGGCGACGCCCTCGTCATAGGAACGCAGCAGCTCGCTGTAGACATCACCGTCCACGGGTGTCTCACCGATCTCCACGAAGCCGTGCTTCGCGAAGAAGTCCACTTCGAAGGTGAGGCAGAAAATGCGCCGCACGCCGAGCCAGCGCGCCGTCTGCAGCAGCTTGCCCAGTACGGCGTGGCCCACCCCGCCGCCCTTGACGTCCGGGTCCACCGCGAGAGTGCGCACCTCGGCCAGGTCTTCCCACATCACGTGCAGGGCCCCGCAGCCGATGACACTGCCGTCCTCGTCCCGCTCGGCCACCCAGAACTCCTGGATGTCCTCGTAAAGAGTGACGGTGGCTTTGTCGAGGAGGATGCGGTCACGAACGTACGTGTTGATGAGACGGCGCAGCGCCGGCACATCGCTGGTCCGGGCACGGCGGACGGTGACGACTTTTGATAGTGCGGGCATGCCCGGACGCTATCGCCCCGGGGTCCCGGTGCCGTCGCCGGGCCCGTCGAGTTGCACGACCCTGATGGCGTCCCGCAGGGCTTCGCGTTGTTCGGCCGACATCATGCCGAAGAAGGCGACGAGAGCGGCCGCGGGGTTGTCGCTCACGGACCACGCTTCGTTCATCAGTGCGGCTGAGTAGGCGGCCCGGTTCGAGACCGCCTCATATCGATAGGCGCGGCCTTCCGCTTCCCTGCGCAGCCAGCCCTTCTGATACAGGTTGTCCATTACGGTCATGACCGTCGTGTAGGCGATGGACCGTTCCTGTTGAAGGTCTTCCAGCACTTCTCGAACAGTGACCGGCCGGTTCCAGTCCCACACGCGCGTCATGACGGCGTCTTCCAGATCACCCAGGCGTCTGACCACACGCGAATAATAGTGGGAGATGTCTGGAATGACGCTTTATCGGGGCGGCAATGGGGCGGCAAAAAGGGCGCACGGCCGAGAAATGCGGTCTCGAACCGTACGCCCGTGAGCATCCGCGCCCGCCGGGGGCGCATCCGGCGGCCGTCGCGCCGCGCGGAGGTGCGCGCCGGACGGGGATGCATGCCGGACCGGGATGCGCGCCGGAGGGAAACGCGCCCGACGGAGAAACCCGTCGGGCGGAGAGGCGCGTCAGGCGGCGCTGCCCTTGCCGGCCTGCTGGGCGGCCTCGGCGCGGGCCAGGGCCGCGTCGACCAGGGCGTCCTCCTTGGCCTTGTTCGCGCCGCCCTGACTCTTGATGATCGTCACGACCAGGGCGGTGAAGGCGATCGCCATCACGACGGGCGGCACCAGCGCGGCGACATAGTCCATGGCCGTCGGCTCCTTCTGGGTCTGGCTTGCGCGGATTGAGCGACCCGTCCAGATTACGCGCGCCCCGGAAGGCCGCTCAGGCGGGTCGGGCGTGCGGCGCCTCGCCCGCCGGGGGCGGTGCGGGCTTGCGCCGGGGCGGGAAGACCTCGCCGGGCGTGGGGATGGGCCGGTCCGGGCGCGGTCCGGACGGCTGCTTGGCGGGATCCGTGCCGGGCTTGCCCGGGGGCTTCTCCTCCGGCTGCTTGCGGCCGGGCTTGTGCCCGGGGCCCGCCGGGCCGTCGGCGGTGGGCGGCAGGCCGCCGGGCAGGGCCAGCAGCGGAGTGCGGCGCAGCCGGATGCGCGCGGCGGGCACCGCGCAGGCCACGCGGTCGGCCGCCGCGGCGCGGGCGGCCGGGCCCGCGACGAGCTCGCAGCGGCGCAGCAGGGCCCGGTAGCCGGCCGCGGCGGGCCCGGCCGAGGGGACCGAGCACAGGGCCCGGAGGGCGTCGAGGTCCTCCGTGCGCGGCCGGTAGCCCGCCGCGAGGGCGTCCTGGAGGCGCTCGGCGTAGCCGAAGGCGGCGCCGGGGAGGGCGGCGCGGTAGCGGGCGAGGTCGGCGAGGAGGAAGGCGCGCAGCCTTCCGCTCTCCAGCACGGCCTCGTCCACGGCCGCGGCGAGCCGGTGGCAGTCGCGCGCCTCCGCGGCGCGCTCGGGGCCGGGGCGCCCGGGGACGGCGTGGGGATGGAGGGCGATGGCGAGGGCTCGGCGCAGCACGCGCAGTTCGTCCGCGCTGAACGCCATGCCGCCGCGTGATCCATAGGGCGTGGGCATGCGCCGACTTTAAGTGCTAAACGGACAATTTTCGCCTAGCTGGATATTTACGGCGTGGCACGAGCCGGTCACCCCGGGAAACCGGGGGAATCCACGGGGCGACCGCGCGGTCAGCGCCGCTTGCGGCGGGTGACCCCGAGTGCGATGGCGCCCGCCGAGACGGCGGTCCCGGAGGTGGTGGCGAGCAGCAGGGTGCTGTTGGTGGCCGGCTCGGCGTAGGGCTGGGGCACCCGGTCCACGACCTCGACGCGGATCGGCGCCGAGTCGTTGCCGGGGTCCGGGTCGGGGACGGGCTCCCCGTCGCGGTCCAGGATGCGGACCACGCCCTCGGCGCCGTCGACCTTCTCGTCGATGCGGACCCGGAAGCCGAGCGTCTCCCGCTCCCCGGCGGTGAAGTTCTCCCCGATGGAACAGATGTACGAGCCGGGCTCCGCGGACGGGCCCGCCTTCGCCACACAGGGCTGCCGGACGCCGCTGTGCGGGGTCGCGACGATCGTCGTGCCCGGCGGCGGCGTCACCTCGTACGTGCCGGCGCCGTGCCCCGGCCGCCCGCCGGCCGGGCCGGGGCCGCCGTTCCTGACCCCCAGCTCCACCTCGACGGTCTCGCCGACCTGCCCGACGACCGGATGGGCGATGGCCTGATAGTCGGCGCGGGCCGCCGCTCCGGCCTGTGCCGGGCCGGCGCACAGCCCCAGCCCGGCCGCCAGTGCCGCTGCGGGGACCACCGCCCACCGCATTGTCCGCTTCATTCCCCACACACCCCATGCCGGTCGGATACGGAATCAGGTTCCGCAGCTGACAGGACAGTTGAAACGGACGGTTGGTTGCGTGCTACGCGCGGGAGACGTTCCGCTCGTAGACCAGCCGCAGGCCGATCAGCGTGAGCCACGGCTCGTGTTCGTCGATGACGGACGCCTCGCCGAGCACCAGGGGCGACAGGCCGCCGGTGGCGATGACGGTGACCTCGTCGGGATCGTCGGCGAGCTCGCGGGCCATCCGCTCGACGACGCCGTCCACCTGCCCGGCGAAGCCGTAGAGGATGCCGGACTGCATGGCCTCGACCGTGTTCTTCCCGATGACGCCGCGCGGGCGGGCCAGCTCGATCTTGCGCAGCTGCGCGCCCTTGACGCCCAGCGCCTCCACCGAGATCTCGATGCCCGGGGCGATCACGCCGCCCGCGTACTCGCCACGGGCGCTGACCGCGTCGAAGGTGGTGGCCGTGCCGAAGTCCACGACGATGCACGGGCCGCCGTAGAGCTCGACGGCCGCGACGGCGTTGACGATCCGGTCGGCGCCGACCTCCTTGGGGTTGTCCATCAGGATCGGCACGCCGGTCTTCACGCCCGGCTCGACCAGCACCGCGGGCACGTCCCCGTAATAGCGGCGGGTGACCTCCCGCAGCTCGTGCAGGACGGCGGGGACCGTGGAGCAGATGGCGATGCCGTCGATGCCGTCCCCCAGCTCCTCGCCCAGCAGCGGGTGCATGCCCATCAGGCCCTGGAGCAGGACCGCCAGTTCGTCGGCCGTGCGGCGGGCGTCGGTCGACACCCGCCAGTGCTCGACGATCTCCTCGCCGTCGAACAGGCCGAGGACCGTATGGGTGTTGCCGACATCGATGGTGAGCAGCATCAGGCCGCTTCCTCCTGCGCGTCGTCCTCGTCGCGCTCCCGCAGGTCGAGACCAATGTCGAGGATCGGGGACGAGTGGATCAGCGAGCCGACCGCCAGGTAGTCCACGCCGGTCTCGGCGTAGGCGTGGGCGTTGACGAGCGTGAGGCGGCCGGAGGACTCCAGCAGGGCGCGGCCGGCGACGAGTTCGACGGCCTCGCGGGTCTGCTCGGGGGTGAAGTTGTCCAGCAGGATGAGGTTGGCGCCCTCGGCGAGGACGGGCGGGATCTGGTCGATCCGGTCGACCTCGACCTCGACGGGCAGGCCCGGGAAGGCCTCCCGCACGGCCCGGAAGGCTTCGGCCACGCCGCCGGCCGCGACCACGTGGTTGTCCTTGATGAGCGCCGCGTCCGACAGGGACATGCGGTGGTTGACGCCGCCGCCGCAGCGCACCGCGTACTTCTCCAGGGCGCGCAGGCCGACCGTGGTCTTGCGGGTGTCGCGGACGGCGGCCTTGGTGCCGTCCAGCAGGTCGGCCCACTCGCGGGTCGCGGTGGCGATGCCGGACAGGCGGCACAGGAGGTTGAGGGCGCTGCGCTCGGCGGTGAGCAGGTCGCGGGTGCGGGTGCGGACGGTGAGCAGCTTCTGGCCGGCGGTCACCCGGTCGCCGTCCTCGACGTGCCGCTCGACCTCGAACTCCTCGGTGCAGACGACCGAGAGGACGGCCTCGGCGATGTGCAGGCCGGAGACGGTGCCGTCCTCGCGGGCGGTGAAGTCGCCGGTGGCGACGGCCTCGGCGGGGATGGTCGCCACGGTGGTGACGTCCTGGCCGCCGTCGAGGTCCTCCTCGATGGCGAGGTGGGCGATGTCCTCGATCTGCAGGGGGTCGAGGCCGGCCTCGGCGAGCAGCCGGGCCAGGTCGGGGTCGAGCCCGCACTCCAGCGCGTCCTCCGCGAACGTCTCACCGCAGCCACAGCCGTCACCGCAGCCGCCGGTGGCCGTTTCAAGGTTCACCTGGATGTCCTGGCCGATCTGGTGGAGGGGGAGTTCGTTCGGGGTGGTCACGTGGTGCTCCTCGGTTCGGCGCCGGTCGTGGGCGGGGCGGGCGTGACGGACGGGAAGGCCGCCGTCCCGGTGGTGGAGACCGAGAGCGTACGGTCCGGGCGCAGGGTCACCAAAAGATGCCGGTGCCAGGCGGTGTCGTCGCGGTCGGGGCGGTCCTCGCGCCAGTGGCAGCCGCGGGTCTCCTCGCGGCGGAGCGCGGCGGCGACCAGGACGCGGGCGACGAGCAGGAGGTTGGTGGCCTCCCAGCTCTCCGTGCCGGGCGCCTCCAGCGCGGCGGCGGCGTCCTCGTCGATGCGGGCCAGCTCGGCGGCCGCCCGCTCCAGGCTCTCCCGGGAGCGCAGGACCCCGGCGCCCTCCGTCATGATGCGCTGGATCTCCAGGCGGGCCTTCGGACCGGCGAGCACCGTGCCGGCGGCGGAGGCCTCCGGCGGGAGGGCCTCGCCCGGCCCGCCCGCCTCCCGCAGGCCCGCGGTCACGTCGGCGGCGATGCGCTCCGCGAAGACCAGGCCCTCCAGCAGCGAGTTCGACGCCAGGCGGTTGGCGCCGTGCACGCCCGTGCAGGCGACCTCGCCGCAGGCGTAGAGCCCGGGGACGGTGGAGCGGCCGAGCAGGTCCGTGCGGACGCCGCCGGAGGCGTAGTGCGCCGCGGGCGCGACCGGGATCGGCTCCGTCACCGGGTCGATGCCGTGCGCGCGGCAGGCGGCGAGGATCGTGGGGAAGCGGTGCTCCCACATCTCGGCGCCGAAGTGGCGGGCGTCCAGGTACATGTGCCGGGCGCCGCGCTCCTGCATGCGGCGCATGATGCCCTTGGCGACGATGTCGCGCGGGGCCAGCTCCGCGAGCTCGTGCGCACCGACCATGAAGCGGTGGCCGTCCGCGTCGACGAGGTGGGCGCCTTCGCCGCGCACGGCCTCCGACACCAGCGGCTGCTGGCCCTCGGCGTCCGGGCCGAGCCACAGCACGGTGGGGTGGAACTGGACGAACTCCAGGTCGGACACCTCGGCCCCGGCGCGCAGGGCGAGGGCGACACCGTCGCCGGTGGAGACGGCGGGGTTCGTGGTGGCGGAGAAGACCTGGCCCATGCCGCCGGTGGCGAGGACGACGGCCCGGGCCCGGACGGCGCCGACGCCGTCGCGCTCGCCCTCGCCCATGACGTGCAGGGTGACGCCCGCGGCGCGGCCGTCCGCGTCCTTGAGGAGGTCGAGGACCAGCGCGTGCTCGATGGTCTCGATGCCCGCCGCCCGCACGGCCTCGACCAGGGCCCGGGAGATCTCGGCGCCGGTGGCGTCGCCGCCCGCGTGGGCGATGCGGCGCCGGTGGTGGCCGCCCTCGCGGGTGAGCAGGATGGCGCCGGTCCCGGCGTCGGTGTCGAACTGCGCGCCCGTGGCGATGAGCCGGCGCACCGCGTCGGGGCCCTCGGTGACCAGGGTGCGCACGGCCTCCTCGTCGCACAGACCGGCGCCCGCGACGAGGGTGTCGTCCAGGTGCTGCCCGGGGGTGTCGCCCTCGCCGAGCGCGGCCGCTATGCCGCCCTGCGCCCAGCGGGTGGAGCCGTCGTCCAGGAGGGCCTTGGTGACGACGGTGACCTTCGCGCCGGCGGCGGCGCAGCGCAGGGCGACGGTGAGCCCGGCGACGCCGGAGCCCACGACGACCACGTCGGCGTCGACGGACCAGCCGGGCTTGGGTGCGTGGAGGCGTATGCCGGTCATCGCTCGGCTCCGAGCTGCAGGGGGACGTTGTCGATCAGGCGGGTGGTGCCGACCTTGGCGGCGACGGCCAGCACGGCTTCGCCCGCGTAGTCGTCGGGGACCTCGGTGAAGTCGGAGGGGTCGACCAGGGCCAGGTAGTCCAGGAGGACGGGGGGCTCCAGCTTCGCCGCCGCTTCCAGGATGCCGCGGGCGGAGCCGCGGACGGCGGCCGCGCCGCCGTCCGCGGCGGCGGCACCGGCGCGCAGGGCCCGGGAGAGCTCCAGCGCCGTGGCCCGGTCGGCCCCGGAGAGGTAGCGGTTGCGGCTGGACAGGGCGAGGCCGTCGTCCTCGCGGACCGTCGGCACCCCGACGACCTCCACGGGGAAGTTGAGGTCGCGCACCATGCGGCGGATCAGGGCGAGCTGCTGGGCGTCCTTCTGGCCGAACAGCGCGACGTCCGGCGCGCTCAGGTGCAGGAGCTTGGCGACGACGGTGAGCACGCCGTCGAAGTGCCCGGGGCGGGAGGCGCCTTCCAGGCGCTCTCCCATGGGGCCGGCGGTGATGCGGACCTGGGGCTCCCCGCCGGGGTAGACCTCGTCCACGGAGGGGGCGAAGACGGCGTCGGCGCCCGCCCGCCCGGCGAGGGCGAGGTCGGCGTCGAGGGTGCGCGGGTAGCGGTCGAGATCCTCACCCGCGCCGAACTGCAGCGGGTTGACGAAGACCGTGACGACGACCTGGCCCTCCGGCCCGGCCAGCCGGCGCGCTTCGCGGACGAGGGTGGCGTGGCCCTCGTGCAGGGCGCCCATCGTCATCACGACGGCGCGGCGGCCCGCGCGCGGGAGGGCCTTCAGCTCCTCGGCGTCGCGGGTGAGCTGGGTGGTCATGCGGTGCCTCCGTCCGCGAGGACGCCGAGCAGGTCCTCCGCCAGTTCCGGCTTGAGCAGGCCGGCCGCGAGGGCGCGGTCGGCGGTCGTACGGGCCATCGCCAGATATCCGGGGACGGCCTGGGGTGCGTGGGCGCGCAGCTCGGCGATGTGCGCGGCGACGGTGCCGGCGTCGCCGCGGGCCACCGGGCCGGTCAGGGCGGCGTCGCCGCTGCGCAGGACGTTGTCGAGCGCGGCGCCGAGGAGGGGGCCGAGCATGCGGTCGGGCGCCCCGACGCCGGCGGTGCGCAGCAGGTCCATGGCCTGGGCGACCAGGGTGACCAGGTGGTTCGCGCCGAGGGCGAGGGCCGCGTGGTAGAGCGGGCGGGCCTCTTCCGCTATCCACTCGGGCTCGCCGCCCATCTCGATGACCAGGGCCTCCGCGGCGAGCCGCAGCTCGTCGGGGGCGGTGACGCCGAAGGAGCAGCCGGCGAGCCGGTCGACGTCGACGGGGGTGCCGGTGAACGTCATGGCCGGGTGCAGGGCGAGCGGCAGGGCCCCGGCGCGGCGGGCGGGGTCGAGCACGGCGGTGCCGTGCCGGCCCGAGGTGTGCACGATGAGCTGGCCGGGGCGGACGGCGCCGGTCTCGGCGAGGCCGGCGACCAGGCCCGGCAGGGCGTCGTCGGGCACGGTGAGCAGGACCAGCTCGGCGCGCGCGAGCACCTCGGCGGGGGTGACGAGCGGGACCTCCGGGAGCAGGGCGGCGGCCCGCCGCACCGAGGCGTCGGAGACTCCGGAGGCGGCGACCGGGCGGTGCCCGGCGAGCCGGAGCGCGGCGGCGAGCGCCGGGCCGACGCGGCCCGTGCCGACGACGCCGACGGTGAGCCGGGCGGGTCGGTCCTGGGGGCTCGGGTGCTCCGGGTGGGTATGTGCGTTCACGCGGCGATGGCCTTCCGTTCCAGTCCGCGGCGGGTACCGGACGATTCCTTCGTCATGCTACGTGAGGCGCGAGGGGCGGTCCCCGGCCGTCCCCAGCCCTGTGGATAACGCTACGGGCGACCGGCCGGCCGGGGGCGTCGTGTCAGCACTCGGCCGGGCGGCCGCAGGCGTCCGGGACGCGACGCCCGGCGTCCTGCGCCGAAGACGGCCGGACGGCTGACGGGCGGGCCTCCGACGGGCGGACGGCTGCCGGGCGGACCTCCGCCGACCGGAGGCGGGCGGCGGGGCGGAGGAAGCGGAACAGCGACGCCCGGCGGGCGCGGCGGGCGGCCACCCGCTCGTCGACGACCGCCTGGAAGGCGCGCCAGGTGCGGAAGGAGCGGTAGGCCTCCACGTCCCCGGTGCCGGGGGCGGGCGGGGCCGGCTCCCCGTGCTGGGCGGCGCGGTAGAGGTCGAGCATGTGCTGCTGAGCTGCGTTCATGTGATCCACGGTGCGCCGGTGGGGGCTCCCTTGCCGCGTCGATTGACGAGAGCCGTCAAGTGACGGCCGGACCCCCGGGGAGAGAGGCACGATGGGCGCATGAGCGTGGAGATCGACATCGCCGGACTGCCGCACGAGCGCATCCTTTTCACCCCGTCGCCGCTGGCCGAGCTCGGTGCGATGCTGCACGTCCTGGCGGAGCCCGGGCACCACCCCGGGCTGCACGGCTGGGCCACGGCGACCGCCTCCGGGCTCCGGCCCGACCTGGCCGACCGGCTGACCGAGGCCGACTTCCTGTGGCGCTCGGCCCGCTCCGACCTGCTGCTGCCCGCCGTGCCCCGGGCCACGCTCGCCGAAGAGCTCGACGACCTCGACCGCATGGACGACGAGAAGTTCGTGGCCGCGGCCTTCGAGGTCACCTGCAGCTCCGTGCGGCCCGAGCCCTCCCCGCTGGTCGACGCGGAACAGCGGGTGCGGGTGCGCGAGCTGTCCGCCGCCCGCGGCCCGCGGCAGGCGCAGTTCACCGACCGCATGCTGGAGGACCCGCCCGCGCTGCGCGCCTGGCTGCGCAGGCTCCTGGAGGACTGCGAGGAGGCCTTCTTCGCCGACAACTGGCAGCGCGTACGGGTGCAGCTCGCCGCGGACGCCCGGCACAAGGCGGACCTGCTGCGGCACAAGGGACTCGGCGAGGCCATGTCCGCGGTCTCCACGGCCGTCTCCCTCGGCGCGGGCGGCAAGCGGATCGTCCTGGACAAGCTGCAGAACGGCCGGGCGACGGCCTACGCGGAGGGCCTGACGTTCATACCGACCGCGTTCGGGTGGCCGCACCTCATCGTGCTGCACCGGCAGGGCTGGCAGCCGATGGTGCAGTACCCGGTGGCCGCGCCCGAGCTCCCCAAGGGCCCGGCCCTGCAGCTGGTGCAGCAGCGGATGGAGGCGCTCGCGCACCCCGTCCGGATGCGGCTGTGCCGCACGCTGTCCCGCGGCCCGCACACCACCAGCGAGCTGGCCACCGTCTTCGGCCTGACGCCGCCCGAGGTGTCCCGGCACATCGCCGTGATGAAGAAGGCGGGCCTGCTGGCCACGCGCCGACGCGGCCGCTACGTCCTGCACCAGCTGGACCTGCCGGTGGTGGCCCGCCTGGGGAGCGACTTCCTGGAGACGGTCCTGAGGTAGCCGGGCCGCCACGGCGGCCCCGCGGCGGCCGGGCTCACCGCGCCCCGGGCGCTACTTCTGCGGCGTCCCGCCCCCGGCCCGCACGAGACCGCTCTCGTAGGCCAGCACCACCACCTGCACCCGGTCGCGCAGCCCCAGCTTGGTCAGGATGCGTCCCACGTGCGTCTTGACCGTGGCCTCCGAGAGCACGAGCCGCGCCGCGATCTCGCCGTTGGACAGGCCCTGCGCCACCAGCAGCATGACCTCGCGCTCCCGCTCGGTCAGGCGCCCCAGCTCCGTGCCGGCCGGCTCCTTCGTCGTGCTCGGCAGCATCGGGGTGAAACGATCCAGCAGCCGGCGGGTGGTGCTGGGCGCGACGACGGCGTCGCCGCTGTGCACGGCCCGGATCGCCCCGAGCAGCTCGGCCGGCGGCACGTCCTTGAGCATGAAGCCGCTCGCGCCGACCTTGAGCGCCGAGAACGCGTACTCGTCCAGGTCGAAGGTGGTCAGGATGAGCACCTTCGGCGGGTCCTGCTGGGCGCAGATCCGGCGCGTGGCCTCCACGCCGTCGAGCCGCGGCATGCGGACGTCCATCAGGACGACGTCCACCTCGGTGCCGGCCAGCACCTCCAGGGCCTCCGCGCCGTCCCCGGCCTCGGCGACGACCTCCATGTCGGGCTGGGCGGCCAGCACCATGCGGAAGCCGGTACGCAGGAGTACCTGGTCGTCGACGAGCATCACCCGGATGGACATGCAGATGTCCCTTCCCTCGGTCGGAGTACGGCGGCAAAACGTCCGGCACCAGCAAACACCATGGTCAGCGACCGCCCGGCTTCACCGGCAGCAGCACGCTGATCCGGAACCCGCCGCCCGGCCGCGGGCCCGCGTCCAGCGTGCCCCCGACCATGCCGACGCGCTCGCGCATCCCGATCAGGCCGTGGCCCATGCCGTCCGCGCCGCCCGCCTCGTACAGCTCGTGCTGCGCGCCCCGGCCGTCGTCCTCGACGAGCAGGCCGAGCCCGTCGTCGAAGTACGTCAGGCGGACGCTCGCACCGGCCTCGGGGCCGCCGTGCTTGCGGGTGTTGGTCAGGGCTTCCTGCACGATGCGGTAGGCGGTCAGCTCCACGCCGCTGGGCAGCGGGCGGGGCGCGCCCTCGACCTCGTACTCCACGGGCAGGCCCGCGCCGCGCACCTGCTCGACCAGGTCTCCGATCTGCTCCACGTCGGGCTGCGGCACGTAGTCCCCGCCCTCGGTGGTGCCCTCCTCGGTGCGCAGGACGCCCAGCAGGCGGCGCATCTCGGCCAGCGCCTGGCGGCCCGTGCCGGAGATCGTCTCCAGGGCCTGCTTGGCCTGCTCGGGCGAGGCGTCGAGGACGTAGGCGGCGCCATCGGCCTGGACGACCATCACCGAGACGTTGTGCGCGACGACGTCGTGCAGCTCGCGGGCGATGCGCGCCCGCTCGGCGGTCACGGCCATCCGGGCCTGCTGCTCGCGGTCCTTCTCCAGGCGGGCCGCGCGCTCCTCCAGCTGGGCCCAGTACGCGCGGCGGGTGCGCATGGAGTCGCCGAGCACCCAGGCGAGGACGAAGGGGGCGGTGAGGAAGGCCAGCGAGATCAGCACGGCGCCGAGCCCGCGGTCGACCAGCGGCCACCGGATCAGGAAGAGCACCGGCGCGGCCAGTCCGCCGGCCAGGGCCACCCTCGACGCCCAGCGGACGTGGCCGGAGGCGACGGTGTAGACGATCGCGAGCATCGCGATGTTGGCGATGTTGCCCTGCACGTCGGCCGCGATCTGGGCCAGGCCGCTCGCGATCGCGAGGAACAGCATCGGCACGGGGGCCCGGCGGCGCAGGGCGATCACGAGGCTGAGGGTCACCACCGTGACGACGTTCACGGCCTGCTGGGTCCCCGACACGCCGTGTTCCTCGGCTGTGGCCAGCATGCTGATCCCGAACAGCAGGACGGCCCAGAAGCTGTCCACACCCGTCGGGTGCCTGCGGAGAAAGTCGTAGAGGCGGTGCACGTCACCCAGCGTAGGCATGCCGGGTACGTGCCGGGGTCAGCCCGGCGATCGATCCGGTGCCTCTCCTTCTACTCCGCAAGGTGGAGGCGGCGTGTCCGCGAAGGGCTGCGCATAGCGTGTGCGTATGGCAAGCGGAACGATGACATGGCGCGCCGCGACCGAGGCCGCGCTCTACGGTCCCGGCGGCTTCTACCGGCGCCCCGAGGGCCCCGCCGGGCATTTCCGTACCTCCGTGCACGCCTCCCCGCTGTACGCCGGGGCCGTCGCGGAGCTGCTGCGCCGGGTCGACGAGGCGCTCGGGCACCCGGCGGAGCTGACGTTCACGGACGTCGGCGCCGGCCGCGGCGAACTGCTCACCGGCGTCCTCGCACGGCTGCCGGAGAAGGTGACGGCGCGGCTGCGGCCGGTCGCCGTCGAGCGGGCGGCCCGCCCGGACGGCCTGGACCCCCGCATCACCTGGGTGGGTGACATCCCGGACGGCACCGAGGGCCTGCTGTTCGCCAACGAATGGCTCGACAACGTGCCCGTGGACGTCGCCGAGACGGACGCCGGGGGCGTCGCGCGCCAGGTGCTCGTCCAGGAGGACGGCGAGGAGATGCTCGGCGAGCCGGTCGCGGGCGCGGACGCCGCCTGGCTCGCCCGCTGGTGGCCCGTCGACGGAGCGCCCCCCGGCACCCGCGCCGAGATCGGGCACCCGCGCGACGCCGCCTGGGCGCGGGCCGTGGGCAGTCTGCGCGCCGGCCTCGCCGTGGCTGTCGACTACGCCCACGAGCGGGCCGGCCGCCCGCCCTTCGGCACCCTGGCCGGCTTCCGCGAGGGCCGCGAGGTGCGCCCGGTGCCGGACGGCTCGTGCGACATCACCGCCCACGTCGCCATGGACGCCTGCGCGGGCTCCGGCAGCACCGTGCTGACCCAGCGCGAGGCGCTGCACGCCCTCGGCGTGGACGGCGGCCGCCCGCCGCTGTCGCTCGCCTCGACCGACCCCGCCGCCTACGTCCGGGCGCTGGGACGGGCCGGCGAGGCGGCCGAGCTCACCTCCCCGGCGGGCCTGGGCGCCTTCGGCTGGCTGGTGCAGCCCGTCGGAGAGGCCTGCCGGGGGCTGCTCCCGGGCAGCCCGGACCCCGCCCCGGACCGGGCCGGCCCGGAAGGCTGACAGACTTGTCCCCATGACCCCCATGACGGAGACGACAGTCGGCATCGGCGGTGCGGCGGAGAGCACCGACATGGTGCTCAACATCGGACCCCAGCACCCGTCCACGCACGGCGTGCTGCGCCTGCGGCTCGTCCTCGACGGCGAGCGGGTCCGCGAGGCCGAGCCGATCGTCGGCTACATGCACCGCGGCGCGGAGAAGCTCTTCGAGGCGCGCGACTACCGGCAGATCATCATGCTCGCCAACCGCCACGACTGGCTGTCGGCGTTCTCCAACGAGCTGGGCGTCGTCCTGGCCGTCGAGCGGATGCTCGGCATGGAGGTCCCCGAGCGCGCCGTGTGGACCCGTACGCTCCTCGCCGAGCTGAACCGGGTCCTCAACCACCTGATGTTCCTCGGCTCCTACCCCCTGGAGCTCGGCGGCATCACCCCCGTCTTCCACGCCTTCCACGAGCGCGAGGAGCTCCAGACGGTGATGGAGGAGGTCTCCGGCGGCCGCATGCACTACATGTTCAACCGCGTCGGCGGCCTCAAGGAGGACCTGCCCGCCGGCTGGCTGGGCCGGGCGCGGCACGCCGTGGCCCAGGTCCGCTCCCGGATGGACGTCTACGACCGCCTCGTGCTCGGCAACGAGATCTTCCGGGCCCGTACGCGCGGCGTCGGCGTGCTCACGCGCGAGACGGCGCACGCGTACGGGGTCAGCGGCCCCATCGCCCGCGCGTCCGGCGTCGACTTCGACCTGCGCCGCGACGAGCCGTACCTCGCCTACGGGGAGCTGCAGGACACCCTGAAGGTCGTCACCCGCGAGGACGGCGACTGCCTGGCCCGCTTCGAGTGCCTGCTGGAGCAGACCCACAACGCGCTGGAGCTCGCCGAGGCCTGCCTCGACCGGATCGCCGAGCTGCCGCCCGGGCCGATCAACCAGCGGCTGCCGAAGGTCCTCAAGGCACCCGAGGGCGCGACCTACGCGTGGACCGAGAACCCGCTCGGCCTCAACGGCTACTACCTGGTCTCGAAGGGCGAGAAGACGCCGTACCGGCTGAAGCTGCGCTCCGCGTCCTTCAACAACATCCAGGCGCTGACCGAGCTGCTGCCGGGGACGCTGGTCGCCGACATGGTGGCGATCCTGGGGTCGCTGTTCTTCGTGGTCGGCGACATCGACAAGTAATCGACGAGTAGGGCCGACGAGCAAACGCGGAACCCCCGGTGGGCATCCACCGGGGGTTTCGTTTCTGCAGGCCGGGTTGCGGACCGCCTACGAGGCGGCCGTGCGCAGCTCGGCCACGTCTATCTGCTCGGTCTCGTCGTGCGCGGTCAGGTCGATGACGTCGTCCCCGGCGCGCTCGCCGTCCTTCCCGGCCTCGGCCTCCGCCTCGGCCTTGGCCTCGGCGAGCGCCTCCTCGCCGACGACGTCCGCGAGGTCCGTCTCCTCGACGGGACGCTGGGCCGGGGCCGGGCGCTGGGTGCCGAAGAAGTCGAAGCCGCCCGTGGCGCGGGAGGCGGGACGGCGGGCGGGGGCCTGCGGCACGGCGGCGCGGAGCGCGGGCTTGAGGGCGGCGCCGGACTCCGGCTGCTTGTCCTCGGCGGCCGGCTCGACGGCCTTGACCGGCTCGGCAGGCTTGCCCGCCTTGACCGGCTCGGGTGCCCGCTCGGTGCCCTGACGCGCCTCCGGGCGCGGCTGCGGCACGGTCCCGGACGCCGTCCGGGACGCGCTCGCGGGCTTCTGCCGGGGCAGGGCCGCGGGCCCGGCGCCGGACTCCGCGCCGGACTCGGCGGCGGGCCGGGCTCCGGCCACGGGCTCCGCCTCCGCCGCGCCGCCGCTCAGGCTGCGCAGCGCCTCCGCGGCCTTGCGGTACGCGGCCGGGTCAACGGCCGGCCCGGGCACCGTCAGCGGCGCGCCGGGGCTCAGCGCCGGGGCGCCGAGGGGCGCACCGCCCCGGGCGATCCGGCGGCCCTCCAGCGCGCTGGCCCGCCCGGTCTCGGCGGCGGCGTAGCGGCGCAGCAGGTCGGCGTGCTCGGTACGGAGACGGGCCAGCTCGGCGCGCTTGCCGCGCAGCTTGGACTCCACCCGGGCCTTGGCCGCCCTGGTGTCCTCCAGGTCCGTCTCCAGCTCGGCTATGCGCTCCTCGGTCTTCCACTCGTCCCGTGTGCGGGCGGCGGTGAGCTGGGCGACCCGCCGTCCGGCGGTGCGGTCCCAACGGCGCATCAGCACGGCACCGACCACCGCGGCGGCGGCCGCCGCCGCGGCGAGGCCCCGGATGACGACCGTTTCACCTACCACCCAGGCACCGGCGGCGCAGGCGACGGATGTCGCGGCGACCGCCGATGGGGGAAGAAGCCTGTGCAGGGATGGCGAATGGCGGTGGCGTCCTCGTGGCATGGCCTGAAACTTACCGTGCGTCGCCTTCGGAGTGTGACTCCACCACGAAACTCTTCCCTTGATCTTACTTGTCCCCTACACCTCTCACTTCGTCAGCAGCCCCTTCTCCTTGAGGTACTGCGCGGCGACATCCGCGGGCTTGAGCCGCCGCGCATCAACCTTCTTGTTGAGTTCGGTGAGATCTTCCGTGGTCAGCACCCTGGTGAGCTTCGCGAGAGCATCGGCGACCTTCTGCGAACCGGCCTTCTCCGCATTCACCACGGGCAGCACGTTGTCGGAGTTCTGAAGCTTCTTGTCGTCCTTGAGCAGGACCAGTCCGAACTGTTCGAGCGTGGCGTCCGTCGTGGTGGTCAGGAGCAGCTGCGCCTTGCCGTCCTTGACCGCCTGCTTGGCCTGGACGCTGCCCACCTCCAGCGGGGTGATGCCGGAGAACTTGATGCCGTAGGTCTTCTCCAGGCCGGGCCGGCAGAAGGGCCGATGGGAGCATTCGTCACCCGCCGCGAGCTTGACCTCCTGACCCGACTTTCCCAGATCGGAAAGCGTCTTGAGCTGGTGTTTCTCCGCGAACTCCGCCGTCACCGCGAAGGCGTTCTGATCGACCGCGCGGCCCGGGTCGAGGACCTTCAGTCCACGCGGCTCCGCGAGTTTCCGCAGGGCCTTCACCGTGGCGTCCGCGTCGGCCGACGCGACGGCGGGAGCGTCCTTGCCGTTCCGCTTCTTGTTCAGGAATTCGGCGAGCGTCGCCGCATACTCCGGGACGACGTCGATCCGGCCCTTCTCCAGCTCCGGTTCATAGAGCTCGCGGGCCTCCGCCGTCCTGATCACCGTGGAATATCCGGCGTCCTTCAGCAGGCCCGCGTATATCTCGGCGAGCACCTTGGACTCCGTGAACCCCGCCGAACCGATGACGAGGGAACCCCCGCCCGGCTTCGCCGACCCGCCGTCCCCTCCCCCGGACTTCTCCAGGCTGTCGCCCCCGCACGCGGCGAGGCCCGCCGTCAGGGCGGCGACGCCGGCCATCGCCAGCAGGGCGCGGGAGGTCCGTGCCCGGCGCGGGGCGCCCTTCGTGGACCCCTCGGAAGACGCAGCAGACTCAGTGGACGCAGAAGACGCAGCAGACTCAGAAATCGCAGAAAACATGGAAAACACGGAAAATACGCCCTTCGGTTCCGGCGGCCAGCTCTCCGGCCGCCGTCGCTTCGATGACCGGCGCCGCACCTACCCCGGCACCGGCCCCGTACGCCGGCGCACCGGATCCAGCAGCCGCTCGGCCACCACCAGCACGCCCTCGACGAGCAGGGCGAGCACCGCCACCAGCAGCGCGCCCGCCACCACTTGGGCGGTGTCGGTGAGCCGGAAGCCGGCCGTGATGATGCGGCCGAGGCCGCCGCCGCCGGGCAGCGCGGCCAGCGTGGTCGTCGCCACGACCTGGACGGCGGCGGTCCGCACACCGGTCACGATCAGCGGGAAGGCCAGGGGCAGCTCGACGCGGGCGATCAGCTGACGGCCCGTCATTCCCATGCCGCGGGCCGCCTCGACCACGTCGCGATCCACCTCGCGCATGCCGACGTAGGCGTTGGTCAGCAGCGGGGGTATCGCGAAGAGCACCAGGGCGATGACGGTGGGCCAGGAGCCGTGCGTGCCCAGCGGGCTGAGCAGCAACAGCACCAGCACGGCGAAAGTGGGCACCGCGCGGCCCGCGTTGGAGAGGTTCACCGCGAGGGCGCCGCCCTTGCCCAGATGGCCCAGCAGCACGGCCACCGGAAGCGCTATCGCGCAGGAGAGGGCCAGGCACACGACCGTCAGGAAGAGGTGCTCACCGAGCCGGTGCCACACGCCGTCGGTGCCCGACCAGTGCGCGCCGGTGGCCAGCCACGTCCACGTACGCTCGACGACTCCCATCAGAGCGCTCCCTCGACGGCCGCCGGCCGGCCGGCGGCCTTCCCGCCTCCGGGACCGGACTTCGCCGCCCCCGCCGCCCTCCCGGCCTTCTTCCCCGCCCTCGTCCACGGCGTGAGCAGCCGCTGGACCAGCAGCAGGAGGAGATCGGCCGCGACGGCCAGGGCCACGCAGAGGACCGAGGCGGTGAGCACCTGCGCCTTGAAGTAGCTGTGCATCCCGTCGTAGATGAGATTGCCCAGACCCCCGTAGTGGAGGATCGCGCCGACGGTCGTGAGCGAGATCGTGGAGACCGTGGTGATCCGCAGACCCGCCATCAGGGCCGGGAGGGCCAAGGGCAGTTCCACCCCGAAGAGCAGGCGCAGCGGGCCGTAGCCCATGCCGCGGGCCGCCTCCCGCGTCTCCTCCGGAACCGCGGCGAGCCCGGCGAGGATGTTGCGCACGAGGATCGTGAGCGAATACAGCACCAGGCCCGTGATCACGACGGCCGGCGACAGCCCGAAGAACGGCACCAGGAGCGAGAACATCGCCAGCGACGGCACCGTGTACAGCACGGTGGTCAGGCCGAGGACCGGGCCCGCCACCACGCGCCACCTGCGGGCCAGCAGGGCCAGCGGGAAGGCCACGAGGAGCCCGATCGCGACCGAGGCGAGCGTGATGCCGATGTGCTGGAGCGTGGCGTCCGTCAACTCCTGGCTCCGCGTGCGCAGATACTCGCCGCAGACCCAGTCATTGCTGATCAGGCAGTCCTGACCGGCCATGCGCTCCCACCTCCCCCAGGCAGTCGACCGTCGGTTTGCCGGTTACCAGCGACCCTAACCCGGGGCACTGACATTCGAGCCGGCCGCCACACAACGGCAACAATGTCCGCAGGGAGTACGGCCAGAATGGGGAACCATGATCCGCTTCGAGCACGTCACCAAGCGCTACGCCGACGGCACGACCGCCGTGGACGACCTGTCCTTCGAAGTGGCCGAGGGTGAGCTCATCACGCTCGTGGGACCGTCCGGCTGCGGCAAGACCACCACGATGAAGATGGTCAACCGGCTCACCGAGCCCACGTCGGGACGGATCCTCCTCGACGGCGACGACATCGCCGGCGTCGACCCCGTCGAACTGCGGCGCCGCATCGGCTACGTCATCCAGCAGGTCGGGCTCTTCCCCCACAAGACCGTGCTGGAGAACACCGCGACCGTCCCCCATCTGCTGGGCTGGCAGCGGAAGAAGGCCCGGGAGCGGGCCGCCGAACTCCTCGACCTCGTCGGCCTCGACCCGGCCGTCCACGGCGCCCGCTACCCCCACCAGCTCTCCGGCGGGCAGCGGCAGCGGGTCGGCGTCGCGCGGGCGCTCGCCGCGGACCCGCCCGTGCTGCTCATGGACGAGCCGTTCGGGGCGGTCGACCCGGTGGTGCGGGAGCGGCTCCAGAGCGAGTTCCTGCGGCTGCAGTCGCAGGTCCGCAAGACCGTCCTGTTCGTCACGCACGACATCGAGGAGGCCGTCCGGCTCGGCGACCGCATCGCCGTCTACGGGCACGGCCGCATCGAACAGTTCGACGCCCCGGCGACGGTGCTGGGCGCGCCCGCCACGCCCTACGTCGCCGACTTCGTCGGGGCCGACCGGGGTCTGAAGCGGCTCTCGGTCACCCCGATCGAAGCGGGTGACCTCGAACAGCCGCCGGTCGTCCACCTCGACGACACCGTGGCCGCCGCCGGCGCCGCACTGGCCGTGGACGACGCCCGGTGGGCCGTCGTCCTGGACGACGCCGACCGGCTGCACGGCTGGATCTCGGCCGAAGCGCTCGCCGGCGGCGGCGGCACGGTGCGGGAACGGGCGCGCCGCATGGACGCCTGGCTCCCGGTGGGAGCCTCCCTCAAGCAGGCCTTCAGCACGATGCTCCAGCACGACGCGGGCTGGATCGCCGTCCTCGACGGCGCCGCGGCGGACCGCTTCGTGGGCGTCCTGACCCCGGCCCGGCTGCACGAGGCGCTGCGCCGCTCGATCGACGCCGACGCGCGGGGCGCGGCGCGCAGCGAGGTGGATCTGGAGAGCATCCCCGGGGCGTAGCCCGGGGATGCTCTCCGGCAGACCGTACGGGCGGGCGAGGCAGGCCCTGCCCGCTTTCCCTCCGCCGCGGCGGCACTCGGCGGTACCGGGCTCACCCGAAGTTTGTACGGCACCGCCGGGCTCCACCGTCGTGGTCAAGCGCCGTCGCGGCGGAATCAAGGGTGCGAGCACCCTTGGCCCACGGGCCGGCCTTGAGCGCACAGCCCGGAAACGGCGGCCCCGCCACCCTCGTCCCGCCGCAACGGCGATCAGCCCCCACGGCACTCTTCGGCGGTGCCGAGCCCACCCGAGGTTCGTACGGCACCGCAGGAAGCCGCCATCGCGGCGGAATCGAGCGAACGTCCGGGCGCCGCGAAGCCAGGCGGCACCGCCGTCGCGGCGGGTTCAAAGGGCGCCGCGCGCCCTTTAACCCCGGGCCGTGCCCGGGCCGCCCGGGCGGCCCTCGTCTTCGTCCTCGGGGAGTTTGCAGACGCGTTCCAGGAAGAACGCCGCGGCGATCACGGCCATGCCCGCGACGACCGACGCGCCCGCGTAGATCACCTGTTCGCGGCGGATCGCGACGTCCAGGCCGTCGAGGCCGAGGAAGACGCCGACGCCGCCGTACATGCCGGCGACGAGCGCCGCGACCAGCGCGCTGGCCTGGCCGAAGACGACCGCGCGGGCGGCGAGCAGCGGATCGACGCCCTTCGCCCCGGGGCGCCGCTCGCGCTGGGCGCGCAGCCGGGCGCGGAGGGAGAGCGCCGTGGCGGCGAGGACGACGGCGATGACCGCGAGCACGATGGGCGCGGCCACCGGCACCCGCGGCAGCGTGCCGACCGCGTCCCACAGCCGGGCGCCCGCCCAGGAGAGCACCCCGGCCACGGCGAACAGCCCGGCCAGGACACCGATCCGCAGTTGCTTCACCGAGCCGTCGCTCCTCTTCTCGATCACACCCCCGGAAACGGGGGCCTACTCAGGTCAAACGCCTACTCGGGCAGCCGGAGTTCCAGGTCGACCCGCGGCTGCACGCCGTCGAGGCCGACGGCGGCGAGGAGCTCGACCACGGCGCCGCGGCCCGGGACCACGGCCTCCGGGTCCACATCGTGCCAGGGGGCGAGGACGAAGGCGCGCTCGTGGACGCGCGGGTGGGGCAGGGTGAGCACGGGGTCGGCGGAGACCACGTCCTGGTAGGAGACGATGTCGACGTCGAGGGTGCGCGGGCCCCAGCGCTCGTCCCGCACGCGCTCGAAGGCCTCCTCGATGGCGTGGCCGCGCTCGAGCAGGGAGTCCGGCGGGAGGGTGGTCTTCACGAGGACGACGGCGTTGAAGTAGGAGGGCTGGGTGCCGGGCTCGACGCCCCACGGCTCCGTCTCGTAGACCGGGGAGACGGCCTTGACCCGCAGGCCCGGCGTGTCCTCGAGGGCGTCGATCGCGCCCTGGAGGGTCTCCAGGCGGTTGCCGAGGTTGCTGCCCAGGGAGATCACGGCTCGTTTGGGATTGCTCAGGGTCACGTCCGCCGCGTCCACCTGCTCCACCACGGAGGCGGGCACCGGCTGCACGGTCGGGTCGCTGCTGCTCATACTCGGCTCCGCGTAATAGTGATCGTCACATCGTCAAAGGGCACGGTGATGGGCGCGTCCGGCTTGTGGACGACGACCTCCACTTCGCGCACCGCGTCGTGCTTGAGGCAGTTCTGGGCGATCCGCTCGGCCAGGGTCTCGATGAGGTCAACGGGCTCACCCTGGACGATGCCGACCACTTCCTCCGCCACGACGCCGTAGTGCACGGTCTTCGCGAGGTCGTCGGAGGCGGCCGCGGGCCGGGTGTCCAGGCTCAGGACGAGGTCCACGATGAAGGTCTGCCCCTCTTCGCGCTCCCGGGGGAACACGCCGTGGTGCCCACGGGCCTTCAGGCCGCGCAGCGCGACACGATCCACACGAATCACTCCTGCTGGTCGTCGGACGGGGGCACCTCTGATGCCCGGTACCCACGTCGAATCTACCTGCGAGCGCCGACAGCGCTCGCACATGGAGGCTAGGGGTTGGTGTACATATCTACGGATACTTCCGGATGTTTCAGGGCCTTTCGGACGGTCTGCGCGCCCGGCCTCTCCCGGCTCGCGCCGCGCTTACCCGGCGACCCCGTCCCCCACCCCTACCCGCCCGCCCAGCAGCCCGAACGAGTGGCGGGCATTCCGCCGCGCTGACGTGGATCACGCCTCGTGGGGCGGGCGTGACGCGAGATACGTCACGCTCCCGACATGCCGTCCGGGCCGTCCGCGCCGTCCGTTTCGTCCTCCTCGTCGTCGCGCCCGGCGAGCACCGGCGAGCCGTGGTGCGACCACACCTTCCACTCCCCGCCGACGCGCCGGAAGGCGTTCGTCGCCACGACGAGCTGTCCCACCAAGGGCCCGAGCTCGCCCTCCTCCTCGGCCGGACCGCCGCTGAGGATGTTCTCCGTGCAGGTGACGAGAGCGGTGTCACCGGCGACGGAGACCTCGACGTCGGTGAGGAAGAACTGGATGTAGTCCGTGCTCGCCATGATCAGCGCGTACGAGCGGAGCACCTCCTTCCGCCCGCGCAGCACCGGCCACCCGGGATGGACGCACGACACCTCGGTGTCGGGGTCGTCCAGCCACAGCCGGCCCATCGCGTCCGTGTCGCCGCGCTCCACCGCCTCGTACAGCGCGGTGTTCGCCAGCTCGACCAGCTCGCCGTCCGTACGGGCGGTGCTCACACGGCCTCCTCGGCGCCCGCCGCGCCCGCCGACGCTTCCTGCACCGCCCGCACCACGCGCACCGCGTCCGCGCTGGCCCGCACCTCGTGCACCCGCACCGCCCAGGCGCCCTCGCGCGCCGAGAGCGCCGAGACCGCGGCCGTCGCGGCGTCCCGCTCCCGGGCCGGCGGCGGCTCGCCCCCGGGGCCGGCCAGTACGCGGCCGAGGAAGCGCTTGCGGGAGGCGGCCACCAGCATCGGCAGCCCCAGCTCCCGGCGCAGCCGCGCCAGGCCCGCCACCAGCGCGAGATCGTGTCCGGCGTTCTTGGCGAAGCCCAGGCCCGGGTCCACGACGAGCCGCTCGGGGTCGACGCCCGCGGCGACCACGGCGTCCAGCCGCTGCTGCAGCTCGGCGATCACCTCGCCGACCACGTCCCCGTAGACCGCCCGGCTGTTCATGTCGGCGCTGAAGCCGCGCCAGTGCATCACCACGAAGGGCACCCGGGCCGTGGCCACCACGGGCACCATCGCCGGATCGGCGAGCCCGCCGCTCACATCGTTGACCAGGGCCGCTCCGGCCTCGACGGCCGCCTCCGCGACCGAGGCCCGCATGGTGTCCACCGACACCACGGCGCCCTCGGCCACCAGCTCGCGGACCACCGGGACCACCCGGCGCAGCTCCTCGCCCTCGTCCACCCGCGAGGCGCCGGGGCGGGTGGACTCGCCGCCCACGTCGACCAGGTCCGCGCCGCCGGCGATGAGGTCGAGACCGCGCTTGACCGCGAGTTCGGTGTCGAACCAGCGCCCGCCGTCGGAGAACGAGTCCGGCGTGACGTTGACGACGCCCATCACCGCACAGCGATTCCACTCCGGCAGACCGACGGGCCCGTGACGACCGCGCAAGGTACTCATGGGACCAGCCTAGGGCGTGCCGCAAACGGCAGTGCCCCCGACCGGAAGCCGGTCGGGGGCACTGCCGCACACGCTTTCCGCGGGGTCACCACGGCGCGGGCGCTCACGCCGCGCGCGTGACCTCCGCGGCCGAGACCTGCTCGTCGGCGTCGTCCAGGACGTCCTTCGGGGGCGCGGGGCGGCGGCGCAGCAGGCGCGGCAGCTCCAGGAAGCCCTCCGCCTGCATCATCGCGAAGCCGATGCGGGGCAGGTCGCGGCTGTTGGGGAAGACGATGAAGCGCGGCTCCCAGCGCGGCCGGAACTTCTCGTTGAACTTGTACAGCGACTCGATCTGGAACCAGCGCGAGAGGAAGACCAGCACCGAGCGCTGGATGCGCACGACCGGGCCGGCGCCCAGCTTGCCGCCGCGCTCCAGGGCGGAGCGGAAGAAGGCGAAGTTCAGCGACAGGCGCTTGACCTTGAGCTCGGGCGCGGCCTGCAGGAAGGCGACGATCAGGAGCTCGTTCATGCCCGGGTCAGCGCTGCGGTCGCGGCGCATGAGCTCCAGGGAGCTGCCGTCCGGGCCCCACGGCACGTAGTGCTGCATGGCGCGGAGGTCGCCGAACGGGCAGTCCTCGCCCTCCTCCGGGTCCTTGTGGGCGGTCGCGATGATGGCGTCCAGGTCCTTGGGGTCGCCGATGCGGCCCAGGGCCATGGAGAAGCCGCGCTCGTCCTCGGTGTCGCGCCAGGCGTTGGCGGCCTTCTGGACGGCCTCCAGCTCCTCGGGGCCCAGGTCGCCGACGCGGCGCACCTTGGTGCTGTAGCCGTTGCGCTCGATGCGCTTGACCATCTGGCGGACGTTGCGCATGGAACGGCCGGTCAGGGAGAAGTCGGCCACCTCGACGATGGCCTCGTCGCCCATCTCCAGGGCGTCCAGACCGGTCTCGCGGGTCCACACCTCGCCGCCGGTCTCGCTGCAGCCGGCGACGGCGGGCGTCCAGGAGTGGCGCTTGGCCAGCGCCATGAACTGCTCGATCGCACCGGGCCAGGCCTCGACGTCGCCGATGGGGTCGCCGCTCGCGAGCATCACGCCGGAGACGACACGGTAGGAGACGGCCGCCTTGCCGGAGGGCGAGAAGACCGCGCTCTTGTCGCGGCGCAGCGCGAAGTGGCCCAGCGAGTCGCGGGCGCCGTGCTTGGCGAGCAGCTCGCGCAGCTTGTCCTCGTCCTCCTCGGTGAGGACGGCGGCCGGGTACGCGGGCATGAAGGCCAGGTACGCGGTGGTGGCGACGGTCAGCAGGCCCAGGGCGCCCAGGGAGTAGCCGACGGTGTAGTCGACGTGCTCGGTGTAGCGGATCGAGCCCTCGAAGCCGAAGAGGCCCCAGAGCACGTGCTGGATCTGCTCGCTGACCGGCGGGTCGCCGATCATCTGGTCCGGGTGCGAGCCGACGATCACCCAGCCGAGGCCGAAGCTGGCCGCGCCCATCAGGACGAAGTTGGCCGCGACCTTCCAGCGGCTGCGCGGGTCCGGCAGCGCGTAGAAGGAGCTCTTGTGCCACACGAGGTAGAT
This sequence comes from Streptomyces telluris, assembly GCF_024519335.1. Taxonomy (NCBI): domain Bacteria; kingdom Bacillati; phylum Actinomycetota; class Actinomycetes; order Kitasatosporales; family Streptomycetaceae; genus Streptomyces; species Streptomyces telluris. The sequence goes on along the minus strand of NZ_JANIID010000020.1, from coordinate 121,431 downwards.
GAAGAGCAGCAGGGAGAGGATCGCGCCGATGTAGGAGTGGCGGTAGACCAGCTGCGCGGCGGCGCCTATGGGCAGCAGCACGACGGCGGCGAGCCAGGCGCGCTGCTTGGCCCGCTTGAGCCCGTGGGCGAGCATCAGCAGCAGGATGCCGACGATGATCGAGCCGGCCGCGGCCAGCTGGGTCACGGAGCCGGGCAGCACCTCGGCGAGGCTGTGTACCTTGCTCCAGCGGAACCGCGGAACGACACCGGCAAGGACGTCGAGCAGGCCGATGAGGGCAGCGACCGTTCCCACGACGGCAGGCACGTTCTCGGGCTTGGGCCCTCTGACGATACGCGCAAGCCTCGACAGTCGCTTGGTTCCCTCGGGAACCCCATCGGACTTTTTGCCATCTACCCTGACAGACATCTCTTCCCGTCGTCCTGTCGAGTGGACCTGCGCCATCTGGCGGCAGCGCCCGGACAATGTGCGCCCTGTAGGACGACGGTTTCGGGGTTGAGGTTCCGCGGGGGGCCGAGCCCGGAAAGAAGTAACCATTCCGCGACTCGGCGCCGGGTCGCTCGGCAGAAAGCACCTCATGGGTCTCACCAGCATGGCGGTTCTGCTGCTTGCCATCGCGGCTGCGGTAGTGCTCTTCGCGTTGACCATTTGGCTCTGGCCCCGCCTGGGCAAACGGAGCGTGGGCTCCATACTCGGCAGGGTGGGCATGATGCTGGCCACACAGCTCACCCTGTTCGCCGCGATCGGCCTGTGGGCCAACCAGTCCTTCGGCTTCTACGGGTCCTGGGCCGACCTCTTCGGCCAGGTCAAGGAAGAGGGCGTGATCGTCGACCACAGCGCCGGCGGCAAGCGGGTGCAGGTCGTGAACACCCAGCCCGTGAAGGTGCCGCGGGGCAACGTCCCGCGCGTCGGCGGAAAGATCGAGAAGATCCAGATCGCCGGCGTCGAATCGAAGATCAACGGCCCGGCCTACGTCTATCTGCCGCCGGAGTACTTCCAGCCCGAGTACGCGAACCGCAAATTCCCCGCGTCCGTCGTCCTGACCGGATACCCGGGCACCGCGGAGGCGCTCATCAAAGGGCTCGACTACCCGGTCCGCGCCCACAAGCTGAGCAAGGACAAGAAGATGCAGCCCACCGTTCTGGTGATGATGCGTCCGTCCATCGTCGGCCAGCGCGACACCGAGTGCATCGACATACCGAACGGCCCGCAGGCCGAGACGTTCTTCGCCAAGGACCTGCGCAAGGCCATCACCGAGCAGTACCGGGTCGGCGACAAGGCCGCCAACTGGGGCATCATCGGCAACTCGACCGGCGGCTACTGCGCCCTGAAGATAGCCATGCGCAACCCGGACTCCTACAGCGCCGCGGCCTCCCTCTCGGGCTACTACAAGGCCCTCCAGGACCCCACCACCGGTTCCCTCTTCAACGGCAGCAAGAAGCTGGAGAACGAGAACGACGTGATGTGGCGCCTCAAGCACGAGAAGACGCCGCCGATCTCGGTCCTGGTGACCAGCAGCAAGCAGGGCGAGCACAACTACAAGGACACGCTGAAGTTCATCGAGATGGCCAAGGGCTCGGCCCGGGTTTCCTCGATCATCCTGGACAGCGGCGGCCACAACTTCAACACGTGGCGGCGTGAGCTGAACCCGACCCTGAAGTGGATGGGCAGCCGGCTTTCCGCATAGCGCCTCCGGCGGTTCCCGCAGTATTTGCCGGTTCCGCCGCCCGCATTCCGCCGGACACCCGCCGAAGTGGCTTCGCACCACTGCGGCGGGCTTTTCCTTTTCCGGCGGCGCCCGACCGGCCCTAGCGGGCCATGATCAGGCTCATCGCCTCCGCGCGCGTCGCGGGGTCGCGCAGCTGGCCCCGGACCGCCGAGGTCAGCGTCTTCGCGCCGGGCTTGCGGATGCCGCGCATGGACATGCACATGTGTTCGCACTCGATGACGACGACGACGCCGCGCGGCTCCAGGATCTCCATGAGCGAGTCCGCGATCTGCGTGGTCAGCCGCTCCTGGACCTGCGGCCGGCGGGCGTAGACGTCCACCAGGCGGGCCAGCTTCGACAGCCCGGTGATCTTCCCGCTGGTCGACGGGATGTAGCCGACGTGGGCCACGCCGTGGAACGGCACCAGGTGGTGCTCACAGGTGCTGTAGACCTCGATGTCGCGCACGAGCACCATCTCGTCGTGCCCGAGGTCGAACGTCGTGGTGAGCACGTCCTGCGGCTCCTGCCAGAGACCCGCGAATATCTCCTTGTACGCGCGCGCCACCCGGGCCGGCGTCTCGCGCAGGCCCTCCCGGTCCGGGTCCTCACCCACGGCGAGCAGCAGCTCACGCACCGCGTTCTCGGCGCGCTTCTCGTCGAATGCGCCGACGTTCCGCTCGGCGTCCAGCGTCACCGGGTCGGTCATGGAGTGCCTCGTTCTCTCGTGCGTTCGTAGCAACCGGCACGGCCGGATAAACGGGATGCCGCGTCCCCCAGGCTAAAACCTGGGTGACGCGGCATCCATTCCGGGCCCTGTGGTGCAGGGCCCGGCAGGGCCTGTACGGCGGCTCAGTTCTCCGGGCGGGCGTCGTCCGGGAGGTCGAGCGACTCCATGCTCTGGCCGCCGTTGCTCGGGGCGAGCTCCTTGGGGGAGAGCACCGGCGGGCGGGTGGAGGGGGTGCGGCGCGAGGAACCGGTCCACGCCGGGCGGGCCGGGCGCTTCACGATGTGCTTGAAGACCTCGGCGATCTCCTCCTTGTTCAGCGTCTCCTTCTCCAGGAGGGCCAGAACCAGGTTGTCGAGCACGTCGCGGTTCTCGACGAGGATCTCCCACGCCTCGTTGTGCGCGGTCTCGATGAGCTTCTTGACCTCTTCGTCGACCAGCGCGGCGACCTCTTCGGAGTAGTCGCGCTGGTGCGACATCTCGCGGCCCAGGAACGGCTCGGAATTGTCGGAGCCGAACTTGATCGCGCCGAGGCGCTCGGTCATGCCGTACTGCGTGACCATCGCGCGGGCCGTGGCGGTGGCCTTCTCGATGTCGTTGGCGGCACCGGTGGTCGGGTCGTGGAAGACGAGCTCCTCCGCCGCGCGGCCGCCCAGCATGTACGCCAGCTGGTCGAGCATCTCGTTGCGGGTGGTGGAGTACTTGTCCTCGTCAGGCAGGACCATGGTGTAGCCGAGGGCGCGGCCGCGGGACAGGATCGTGATCTTGTGCACCGGGTCGGAGTTCGGGGAAGCCGCCGCGACCAGGGCGTGACCGCCCTCGTGGTACGCGGTGATCTTCTTCTCCTTGTCGCTCATGATCCGGGTCCGCTTCTGCGGGCCGGCCACGACGCGGTCGATCGCCTCGTCCAGCATGTGGTTGTCGATCAGCTTCCGGTCGCTGCGGGCCGTCAGCAGGGCGGCCTCGTTCAGCACGTTGGAGAGATCGGCACCGGTGAAGCCGGGGGTGCGGCGGGCGACGGCCGACAGGTCGACGTCCGGGGCGACCGGCTTGCCCTTCTGGTGGACCTTGAGGATCTCCAGACGGCCCTGCATGTCCGGGCGGTCGACGGCGATCTGCCGGTCGAAGCGGCCGGGGCGCAGCAGCGCCGGGTCGAGGATGTCGGGACGGTTGGTGGCGGCGATCAGGATGACGCCGCCCTTGACGTCGAAGCCGTCCATCTCGACGAGGAGCTGGTTCAGGGTCTGCTCGCGCTCGTCGTGACCGCCGCCGAGGCCCGCGCCGCGGTGCCGGCCGACGGCGTCGATCTCGTCGACGAAGACGATGGCCGGGGCGTTGGCCTTGGCCTGCTCGAAGAGGTCACGGACCCGGGAGGCACCGACACCCACGAACATCTCGACGAAGTCGGAGCCGGAGATCGAGTAGAACGGCACGCCCGCCTCGCCGGCGACGGCGCGCGCGAGGAGCGTCTTGCCCGTACCGGGCGGGCCGTAGAGCAGCACGCCCTTGGGGATCTTGGCGCCGACGGCCTGGAACTTCGCCGGCTCCTGCAGGAACTCCTTGATCTCGTGGAGCTCCTCGACGGCCTCGTCGGCGCCGGCGACGTCGGCGAAGGTCGTCTTGGGGGTGTCCTTGGTGATCAGCTTGGCCTTGGACTTCCCGAAGTTCATCACCCGGGAGCCGCCGCCCTGCATCTGATTCATCAGGAACAGGAAGACCACGACGATGAGAACGAACGGCAGCAACGACAGCAGGACGCCGATGAACGGGTTCTGCTTGGACGTCGAGACGTTGTATCCCTCCGGGATCATGTTCTTCTCGGCGTTGGCCTGCAGGGACTTCGCGATGTCGACGCCCTGCTCGCCGATGTAGTTCGCCTGGATCTTGCTCGAGCCCTTGACCTTCTGGCCGTCCTTGAGCTCAACCTTGATCTTGTTCTCGTCGCCGGTCGTCAGCTCGGCCGATTTCACCAGGTCCTTGTTGATCGCGTTGACGACCTGGCTGGTGTCCACCGACTTGTAGCCGCCGCCGGAGCCGACGACCTGCATCAACACGACCACGGCGAGGACGGCCAGCACGATCCACATGACCGGCCCACGGAAGTAGCGCTTCACGTCCATCCATACGGGGCGCGAGCGCCCCGTCCCTCCTGCCACAGTGAGGCACGGCCAGCCCCTGGACGGGGTGCCTGTGCGTACGGTGTCCTGCTCGACCTTGAAAGCTTGACTTGAAAGCCTGAAAAAGACTGACCTTCGGACGGTACCCCAGCATTGTCTCCCGACGCCGCTGCAGACGGTCAACCAACCCGCCTTACCCTGCTCCAACGGCGGGAACCCTCATTCGGTTCCCGCGCGCCGGTGGGTGCCCGCCGACCAGGTCCGGGGGCTCAGCCGCCGTAGACGTGCGGCGCGAGCGTGCCCACGAAGGGCAGGTTGCGGTACTTCTCGGCGAAGTCGAGACCATAGCCGACGACGAACTCGTTGGGGATGTCGAAGCCGACCCACTTGACGTCGATCGCGACCTTGGCCGCCTCCGGCTTGCGCAGGAGGGTGACGACGTTGAGCGAGGCGGGCTCACGGGAGCCCAGGTTCGACAGCAGCCACGACAGGGTCAGGCCGGAGTCGATGATGTCCTCGACGATCAGGACGTCCTTGCCCTTGATGTCGGTGTCGAGGTCCTTGAGGATGCGGACCACGCCGGAGGACTGGGTGCCCGCGCCGTACGAGGACACGGCCATCCAGTCCATCGTCACGGGGTTGGAGAGCGCACGCGCCAGGTCCGCCATCACCATGACGGCGCCCTTGAGGACACCGACGATCAGCAGGTCCTTGCCCGCGTACTCCGCGTCGATCTTCGCGGCCAGCTCCGCCAGCTTCGCGTCGATCTCTTCCTTGGTGATGAGCACCGACTTGAGGTCGGTGCCCATGTCCTTGTCGTCCACCCGCGCCACTCTCGCTTGTCTACGGATCGTCCGGCATTTCCGCGGCGAGCTGAGGCCCGTTCGTGACGTTCGTGCCCGTTCGAATCAGCCCTGCCGGAGGACCAGTCTGCCACCCTGCCTGCGGACCGCGACCCGCCCGGGCAGATTGATGGCCCCTTGGCCGCGCCATCCGGTGATCAGCCGGTCGACTTCCTCGATGTGCCGGGCGAAGAGCGATCCGGCCGGGGAACCCGCCGAGATGGCCGCCCGGCGCAGCACGCGGCGGCGGACCGCGGGGGGCAGGGCGTAGAGCTTGGCGGCCTCCAGGGCGCCGCTGTCGTCCCGGACGGAGGGCTCCACGGTGGCGGCCCAGTCGTCCAGGGCGTCGGCGTCGTCCCGGGAGAGCTGGGCGGTGCGGGCGAGGGCCTCGATCACGCCCTTGCCGAGGGCCTTCTCCAGGACGGGGAGGGCTTCGTGGCGGACCCGGGAGCGGGTGTAGGCCGGGTCGGCGTTGTGCGGGTCGTCCCAGACGGGCAGGGACTGGACCATGCAGGCCTTGCGCGCGGTCTGCCGGTCGAGGCCGAGGAAGGGACGGCGGTAGCGGCCGCCGATGCCGGAGGTGACGGCCATGCCGGCGAGGGAGCGGGTGCCGGAGCCGCGGGCGAGGCCGAGGAGCACCGTCTCGGCCTGGTCGTCCCGGGTGTGGCCGAGGAGGACGGCCGCGGCGCCGTGCCGCTCGGCGGCGGCGTCGAGGGCGGCGTAGCGCGCGTCGCGGGCGGCGGCTTCGGGGCCGCCGTCCCTGCCGACGGTGACGGTCAGGGCCTCGACGGGGTCGAGGTCGAAGGCGGCGAGGCGGCTCGCCACCTCTGCGGCGCGCAGGTCGGAGCCGTGCTGGAGGCCGTGGTCGACGGTGACGCCGCCGGCCCGGATGCCGAGCCGGGGGGCCTCGAAGGCCAGGGCGGAGGCGAGGGCCATGGAGTCCGCGCCGCCGGAGCAGGCGACGAGGACGAGCGGCTCACGGCCGCCGGGGGGGACGGATTCGGGTGTGGTGGGGGTGAGGACGTCGTGAAGTACGCGGCGGACCGCCAGGCGTATCGCGGCGACCGCGGGATGTGGACCCATGTCCGTGTGTCCAATCGTTCCATATGGAGATCGTTCGGAGCTGCGCGAGCTTCGAGGCTTCAGTCACGCTGTGTGCGTCGATGGTGACAGAAGCGAGCCATTACCCGAGCATCGCACGCCCACCCCTGACCCACGGTCCCTCGGACGGGTGATTACGGAGGCGTTCTACCCGGAGGAGGAGCTTCCGGTTCACGGCTCGTTCTTGCGGTGCACCCTTGCGACCCAGTCCGCCGGTTTGGCGATCTCCGCCTTGGTGGGCAGGGTGTTCGGGGATGTCCACACCCTGTTGAAGCCGTCCATGCCGACCTCGTCGACGACGGCCCGCACGAAACGCTCACCATCACGGTACTGGCGAAGCTTGGCGTCCAGACCCAGCAGCCGGCGCAGCGCCGCGTCCAGCCGGCCCGCGCCCTTGGCCCGCCGCTGCTGGAACTTCTCCCGGATCTCCGCCACCGACGGCACGACCTGCGGCCCGACGCCGTCCATCACGTAGTCCGCATGGCCCTCCAGCAGCGACATGACCGCCGTCAGCCGGGCCAGGATCTCCCGCTGCGCGGGCGTCTGCACCAGGTCCACGATGCTGCGCCCGCCCTCGTCCGCGCCCTCCTCCTCGGGAGGACGGCCGCCCGCCAGCGACTGGGCCGCCTCCCGGATCCGCTCCAGCAGCGTCGCGGGGTCGACCTCGGTCTCCCCCAGGAAGGACTGGATCTCGCCCTCGATGTGGTCGCGCAGCCAGGGCACGGCCGTGAACTGCGTCCGGTGCGTCTCCTCGTGCAGGCACACCCACAGGCGGAAGTCGTGCGGGTCCACGTCCAGCTCGCGCTCGACGTGGACGATGTTCGGCGCCACCAGCAGCAGGCGGCCGCCGCCCGTCGCCGAGCCCGGCAGGTCCCTGCTGGCCGGGGCGAACGTCTCGTACTGGCCCAGCACCCGCGACGCCAGGAACGACAGCAGCATCCCCAGCTCCACGCCGGTCACCTTGCCGCCGACCGCGCCGAACACCGCTCCGCCGGGCACGTTCGCCCGGCGGTCCTGCATCTTCTCCAGCAGCGGGCCCAGGAGCGCGCGGAACCCGGCCACGTTCGCCTTGATCCAGCCCGCCCTGTCCACCACGAGGACCGGGGTGTCGTTCCCCGCGCCCTCCTCCCCCGGGGCCGGGGTCATCCGGGTGAACGCCCTGACGTGCTCCTCCGACGTCGCCGCGTGCCGCCGCAGCTCCGCGACGACCGCCCGCGCCTCCTCCCGGCTCACCTCCGGCCCGGGCCGTACGAACCGGGTCGCGGTCGCCACCGCGAGCTTCCAGTCGACCATCTCCGCACCACCGATGCTCGTCATGGCATCACCGTACGTGGGCCGCTCCGCTCGGGGTAGCGAAGTTCTCCGGCCGGGGCCGGGGGCCGGGGCCCGGCGCGTGCGCATTCCGCCGGACCCTCGCCGTGGCGGTGCACCGCCGTTGCGGCGGGAGCTCTTCGGGAGGCCGGGCCTCCCGAACGGTCGCGGCGGGAGGCCGGGCGGCATCGTGCCCCGTAAGGGGCGGGCGGAACTGCGCGACCGGCCACGTCCGGCCCGCGGCCGACCGGCCATGCCCGCAGCGAAGCGCTCAGCGGCACCCGCAGCCCGCGACCGCCGTCGCCAGGCGGTCCAGCGCCCCCTGGGCGCCCTCGCCGGACGCCGCGCCCGTCGTCATGAAGGCGAACGACAGCAACCGCCCGTCCGCGTCCACGACCGTGCCGGACAGCGTGTTCACCCCGGTGAGCGTGCCGGTCTTGGCCCGGACGACGCCGCGCCCCGCCGCGTCCGCCCCGTACCGCCCGCTCAGCGTCCCGCTGAAGCCCGCCACGGGCAGCCCCGTCAGCACCGGCCGCAGCTCCGGGACGGCCGGATCGGCCGCCCGGGCGAGGAGGGCGGCCAGGAAGGCCGCCGAGACGTGGTCCGCGCGGTCGAGGCCGCTGCCGTCGGCGATGCGCGCCCCGGACAGCGGCAGGCCGAGCTTCTCCAGGCGGCCGGTCACCGCCCTGGCCGCGCCCTCGAAGTCGGCGGGCTGCCCGGAGGCCAGCGCCGTCTGGCGGGCCAGCGCCTCGGCGATGTCGTTGTCGCTGTTGGTGAGGGTGCGCTCGACGAGCGCGGACAGCGGCGGCGAGGAGACCGAGGCGAGACGTTCCGCCTTGTCGCCCGCGCGCCCCTCGGCCGGGTCGCCGTCCACGTCGACGCCCGCCTCGCGCAGCATCCCGGCGAACTTCCGCCCCGCGTCGCCGGCCGGGTCCGCGGTGCGCTCGGCGGGGCCGCGGTCGGAGTCGTCCAGGCGGCCCTCGTCGACCATCAGGGCGCTGACGGGCGCGATGTTCTCGTTGGGCCCTATGGGGTGGACGGCGGGACCGGAGTAGCGGGAGGCGTCGTAGGCGACCTTCACCCGGCCCTTGCCGCGCGCCTTGAGGCCGCGCGCGGTGGCGTCCGCCAGCTCCTTCAGACTCGCGGCGGGCTGCGCCCCCTCCTTGGCGGGGCGGGCCGTGAGCGTGGGGTCTCCCCCGCCGACGAGCACGACGGTGTCCCCGTCGGCCACGGCGGTGGTCTCGATGCGGTGCGCGGTCCCCAGCGCGGCCAGCGCCGCCGCGGCCGTGGCCGTCTTGATCGTGGAGGCCGGGGTGTACGGCGTGTCCTGGTCGGCCCCGTACAGCTGCTGCCCGGTGGCGACGTCGACGACCGCCGCCGAGGTCTGCGCGCCCAGCGCGGAGTCCTTCAGCAGGCCGTCGAGGGCGCCGCCGAGCCCGTCCCGGGTCGGCTGCGGGGCCGTGGCCCGGCCGCCGAGGGCCGCGAGCACGGGCGGCGCGGCCGGGCGTACGGGCTCCGCACGGCGGCCGCCGCCGGCCGCCGTGTCCGCGGCCGCCCGCGCGCGCTCGGCCTTGCGCTGGCCGCCCTCCCAGGGGCCGGCCGCGCTCACCGCCGTGCCCGCCACGACGAGCCCCGCCACGGCCGACACCGCGGCGAACCGCGCGGTCCGCGCCCGGGGCGTGCCCGGCCACGGCAGCGGCCGAAGCCGCCACGACCTGGTCTCCGACATCCCGGACCAGCCCCTTTCGCCAGCACACACCCACGTGAGAGACACTTAACCACCAGACGTATGTGTTGATCATGGAGGAGCCACCCGTGGAGTTCGACGTCACCATCGAGATCCCGAAGGGTTCGCGGAACAAGTACGAGGTGGACCACGAGACCGGTCGCATCCGCCTGGACCGCCGCCTCTTCACCTCGACCAGCTACCCGGCCGACTACGGCTTCGTCGAGAACACCCTCGGTGAGGACGGCGACCCGCTGGACGCCCTCGTCATCCTCGACGAGCCGACCTTCCCGGGCTGCCTCATCAAGTGCCGCGCCATCGGCATGTTCCGCATGACGGACGAGGCCGGCGGCGACGACAAGCTGCTGTGCGTCCCGGCGAACGACCCGCGCATGGAGCACCTGCGCGACATCCACCACGTGTCGGAGTTCGACCGCCTGGAGATCCAGCACTTCTTCGAGGTCTACAAGGACCTCGAGCCGGGCAAGTCGGTCGAGGGTGCGGACTGGGTCGGCCGCGCCGAGGCCGAGGCCGAGATCGAGGCCTCGTACAAGCGCCTCGAGGCGGCGGGCGGCGCCCACCACTGAGCCTGCGGCTCGCTTCGCGCGGGGCCGGGGTTGCCGTACGAGTCGTACGGCAACCCCGGCCCCGCGCCGTTTGCGTGCCGCGCCCTGGCCGACCCGGGCCGACCCGGGCCGGTCAAGGACGCGCTCGCATCCTTGAAACCGCCGCGACGGCGATACGCCACGACGGCGAAGCCCGGCGGTGCCGTACGAGCTCAGCCGGGCCCGGCACCGCCGGACACGCCCGCTGTGGCGGATCGCCGTCGCGGCGGGCGGAAGTCGCCCGACGTGCGGGCACCGCAAAGCGAAGGCCTTCCGGGCCGCCCGGAACTTCCAGCCGGCACCGCCGGACACGCCCGCTGTGGCGGATCACCGTCGCGGCGGACTACGCATGTGCGCACTCCGCGCAGGAGCCTTACCGCCGTCGGCGCGGGCAAGGGCGTCCGGGGCACCCGGCAGCGTGCGGGCACTCCCCGCGTAAGGCTTCCTAGAAGCCCCGCGTGCGCTTGGCCGCGCGGCGTCCCGCCGCTTCGCCCGGGACCTTGAGGAACATCCGGGCCATCTCCGAGCCCAGGTTCACGCCGATGGCGATCGCCAGGGCCAGGGCGGCCGCCTTGGTGAGGCTGGCGATGCCGGTGTTCAGCTCGTTCTTGGCGAAGTTCAGCAGTGCGAAGTAGACGGCGCTACCGGGCAGCAGCGGCCCGATCGCCGCCGTCACGTACGGCAGCGCGGACGCGTACCGGTAGCGCGAGAGCAGTTGCCCGAAGAGGCCGACGAGCCCGGCGGCGATGGCCGTGGCGGGGACGGGGTCCAGCCTGGCGGTGTCGGCGAGCGCGCCGTAGACCACCCAGGCGACCCCGCCGTTGAGCGTGGCGACCCACACGGAGTGACGTTCCTGCTGGAGCAGGACCGCGAAGGCGAAGGACAGCAGCATCGCGGCGATGATCTGGATCACCGGCCGCTCCACGCGCTCCAGCGCCGCCTCCGGGTTGAGCGTGGCCCCGCCGATGTGCACGCCCCCGTAGAGGACCATCAGCACGCCGCAGACGATGCCGGCGATCAGGTAGCCGACTTCAAGGAGCCGGGCCGCGGCGGTGATGTAGTAGCCGGTCAGGCCGTCCTGGACGCCCGCCACGAGCGCCCGCCCGGGGATCAGGGCGAACAGCCCACCGGTGATCACCGCGGAGGCCTGGACGTCCACGTAGTCGTGCAGGGCGCTCAGCGCGACGCCCATCGCCGCGGGCGGCAGCCCGGCCGCCACGAACTGGTAGAACTCCGGCAGCCCGCGCCCGGAGGCGAGCCACGCCAGCCGGTCGCCCAGCATCGCGCCGACCGCGGCGGCGAGGAAGACGACGAGCCCGCCGCCCACGAGCATGCTCGCCGCGCCAGCGAGCAGCCCGGAGGCCGCGGTCAGGCCCCAGCCGGGGTACGGGTGGCGGTTGCGGCGGATCTCGGCGAGGCGGCGGTAGGCCTCCTCCAGCGTCAGCCCCTGCGACGTGATGTCGTGGACGAGCCGGAAGACGGCGTCGAGGCGGGTGTAGTCGGTGCCGCGCCGGCGCACCGTGCGGTTGGCGGTGACGGGGTCGTCGACGAGGGACGGCTGGTAGCTGACGGTCAGCAGGGTGAAGGTGACCGTCGGCTCGCAGCGGTGCAGCCCGTAGGCGTGCGCGACGCCGAACATCGCCGCTTCCACGTCCTCGGCGCCCTCGCCGCCCGCGAGCAGCAGCTCGCCGATGCGCAGGGTGAGGTCGAGGACGCGCGGGACGGGCGGGCCGGGCTCGTCCTGTTTGGCGGCCCGCTCGGGGGCGGGCCGCTCGCCGACGGGCATGCGCAGCATGGTGCGCATGCGGTCCTGCCAGGGCGTGTCCTTGGTCAGGCTGACCTTGGGCGAGCCGTAGGGGGGCGTGTAGCCGGGCAGGAGCGTGCTCTGGGTGGTGCTGGAGTCGGGGGCGACGGTGCCCGCGGGGAGGGCGAAGGCCGAGCCTTCGCGTTCGCTGGGCGGCTCGGGGGCGACGCCCTCCGGAATGGCGAACTCCGAGGTCGGGTGCTCTTCCTCGGGCGGCGCCGGCAGCGGGACGCCGAGCGGCGGGGTGAAGGCGCTGCGCGCCTCGTCGGACTGGGGCTTGCGGTCCTCGGGAGCATCTCCGGCCGCCCCGCCGCCACCCCGCTGCCGCTCAGCCACCTCGCGCTCCTCGTACGCCCCGCGCCGCCGGTGGAACCCCGGCGGCGCACTAGCCCTAGGGTCACCATGCCTGATCAGGGGGGCGTGTGCCCAGTGGGGCGAGGACTATGCGGAACGAAGAGCCGGCGAGCGGTCCCGGGAGCAGGCCCGCGGGCGGGCCTGCGAGGGGGCCTGCGAGGGGACGTCAGCGGCGCGCGTGGCGGCCGCGCTGCTGCTGGGCCGGCGGGCGGGGGCCGCCCACCGCGCCCGGGTGGCCGCCGCCCTGCGCCGCGGCCTTCTTGCTCTTGGAGCGGGCCCGCAGGAACTCGATGATGATCGGCACCACCGAGATCAGCACGATGGCGATCAGCATCATCTCGATGTTCTTGTGCACGAACTCGATCTTGCCGAGCGCCGCACCGAGGACCGTCACGCCGACGCCCCACAGGATGCCGCCGACGATGTTGAAGATGAGGAACGAGCGGTAGTTCATCCGGCTCACGCCGGCGATGATCGGCGTGAAGGTGCGGATCACGGGCACGAAACGGGCCAGGACCAGCGATTTCGGGCCGTACTTCTCGAAGAACTCGTGCGCCTTCTCCACGTTCTCCTGCTTGAAGAGCTTGGAGTCGGGGCGCTTGAAGAGCGAGGGGCCGACCTTGCGGCCGAAGAGGTAGCCCGCCTGGTCGCCCAGGATCGCGGCGACCGCCACCAGCGTGCAGACCACCCACAGCGGCTTGCTGATCTGCCCCGTGGTCACCAGCAGACCCGTGGTGAACAGCAGGGAGTCACCGGGGAGGAAGAAGCCGATCAGGAGGCCGGACTCCGCGAAGACGATGGCCAGGACGCCGATCAGACCGAATTGCTCGATCAGATAGTTCGCATCCAGCCACTGGGGGCCGAGCGCGAGAGTGGTCGTGGGGGTCACGGGTGACAGGCTCCTGGGTCGAGGGCGCAGGCTCGTGCGAGGCCCGGGCACAGGCTGGGCGGGGTGATGTGCGGCCCCAAGTTACCAACGCGACCGGGAGCCTCCGCGTTCCAGTGTGCGGCAGCGTTCCCGCCCCGGCCGCCCCGTGCCGTGTACACCCGTTCGGAGCAACCCCCCGAGCCCGGCATGCGTCCTGGTCAGGCAGCGGCAAAACTGCACACACGGAGGTGGATGCGATGGGCATCGAGGAGTACGGCGGCGGGCAGAGCCAGTCCGACGTCCTGGTCGTGACGACGAACGACGTCCCCGGCTACAAGGTCGACCGCGTCATCGGCGAGGTCTTCGGCCTCACCGTGCGCTCCCGCCACATCGGCAGCCAGATCGGCGCGGGCCTGAAGTCCCTGGTCGGCGGAGAGCTCAAGGGCCTGACGAAGACCCTGGTGGAGACCCGCAACCAGGCCATGGAGCGGCTGATCGAGCAGGCCCGCGCCCGGGGCGCGAACGCGGTGCTGATGTTCCGCTTCGACGTGACGGAGGCGGCGGACGTGGGCACGGAGGTGTGTGCGTACGGCACGGCGGTGGTGATCTCGCCCCGTCCCTGACGGAACGGCCGACGGGGGCGGCCCGGGCTTCGGAGCCCGGGCCGCCCCCTGCTGTTCTCAGGTTTCACACGTCTCCCACGTTGCGCACCGCATTGGCCACGATGGCGTCCCGGAGGTAGCCGGCCATGCCGGGCCGGATGGCCTCATAGGTGGCGGTGAACCGCTCGTCTGTGACGTACATCTCGCCGAGACAGGTGTGAATGTCGTACGTGCAGTCGTAGTAGAAGCGCACGATCTGCTGCCGGTGCTCCTCGGCGAGGTCCATGGCCTCCGGGGAGTCCGCGGCCGCGCCGGTGCCCATGAGGGCGGCGATGCGCTCGTTGAGCCCGTCCGCCTCGGCCTGCATCCGCAGCCAGTCCTCCTTCGTGTACGCGGCGGTCCGGCGCTGCGACTCGCGGTAGGCCTCCGTGTCGCCCCACCGCTGCTCGACCTCCTCCGCGTACCGGCCGGGGTCGTTGTCCCCGAACACCTCGAACTTCTCCTCCGGCGTGAGCTGGATCCCCATCTTCTTCGCCTCCATGGCGTGCTCCACGGCGGTGGCCATGCGCTGGAGCTTCTCGATCCGCTCGACGAGCAGACCGTGCCGGCGGCGCAGGTGCTCGACCGGATCCGCATCCGGCTCGTCCAGCAGCACCGCCACCTCGTCCAGCGGAAAGCCGAGCTCCCGGTAGAACAGGATCTGCTGCAGCCGGTCGAGGTCGGCGTCGTCGTAGCGCCGGTGCCCGGCGCGGCTGCGCCCACCGGGCGCGAGCAGCCCGATCTCGTCGTAGTGGTGCAGCGTCCGCACGGTCACCCCGGCGAAGGCGGCGACCTGTCCCACGGAGTAGCTCATCTCCGCTCCTTTCCCCTTGCGGGCTCCACAGTGCGTCCTGCCGTTACGTGAGGTGCAAGCACAGTCGCCGTCCGGGTGGCACGAAGAAACGATGACCCCTCACCCCCGCGGGGGTCGCTACCGTCGTACCCGGGACATATGTCCACGACCTCGCACACCATCCCGTCCATGGGAGCAGTGATGGCCGCAGAAGCCGCAGACCACTCGAAGCGGAAAAAGGCGACCCCGGACAACTGGATGTACCCACCGCCGGGCGGCTGGACGTACGAACAGGTGAAGGAGCTGGTCCTGCCGTACGACTGGGAACTGGTGGACGGGGCGATCGTGGTACGCGGGATGGCGAATCAGTGGCACGACGACGTACGCGACGGTCTTCTCGTCGCCCTGCGCCTGGCCGGCCGACCCCCTTACCGGGTCAACTCGGAACGCTGTGTCCTGGTCGACGAGGCCAATCCGACGAAACCCGACGTCGTCGTCTTCGACTCCACGAACCTCGACCGGCTCACCATGGAGTGTGTGCCGGTCGAGCGAGTCGTCCTGGCAGTGGAGGTCGTCTCCCAGGGATCGCGCACCGACGACCGGTTCCGCAAACCGGGCATGTACGCCCAAGCAGGCATCGCCTGCTTCTGGCGAGTGGAACGAGACGAGAACGACCTGCCCGTAGTGCACGAGTTCTGGCTGCACCCGGAAACCGGCGTCTACGCGTCCAACCCCGACCGCCCTACGCACACCGGCACGCTCAAGACGGATGTGCCGTTCCCCGTCGAAATCGACCTCGAGAATCTGCTCCGCGGCTGAATCGCCCAGGAACGTACGAGCTCGTGCACCGCACCGGCGCGGTTGTGCACACCTTCCCGCCCGACCGCGAGGACCTCTCCGTCCTGCGCGTCAGAACAGGGCGTCGGCGAGGCGGTCGGGCTGGGCGGGGTCCGAGGACCAGCAGTAGAGCATGACCTCTTCGGCGCCGATGCCGGCGAAGGCCTCGACCGCTTCGCGGATCTGCCGCGCCGTGGTGAGGACGCCGGCGGCCACGTGGTCCGCGCGGCCGCCGAAGTCGTAGTAGTCGCGGATGTTGTGCCGGGCCCGGTCGACGGTGCTCGGCGGGCCGAGGGCGACGTTCGCCTGGGCGACCAGCCGCGGCCGGCCGGGGCGGTCGTACTTCTCCCAGACCGCTTCGGCGTCGCGGAACAGGGGGGCCATGTACTCCGGCGGGAGCGCGGCGCCCAGGAAGCCGTCGCCGAACCGGCCGACGCGCTCGATCGCCGCCGGGGTGAAGCCGCCGAACAGCACTTCGGGGCCGCCCGGCGTCGCGGGCGCGGGGCCGATGGGCCCGGCGCCTTCGCCGTACGGCTCGCCCGCCCAGGTCCGGCGCAGCGCGGTCATCTGCTCGTTCAGGCGGCGGCCCCGGCGGCGGATGTCGATGCCCGCGGCGAGGCAGTCGTCCTCGCGGCCGCCGACGCCGATGCCGAGCGTGAAGCGCCCGCCCGACATGCGGTCGAGCGTGGCGGTCTGCTTGGCGAGCATCGCGGTGTTGTGGAGGGGCGCGATCAGCACCTCGGTCTGGAGCCGGATGCGGGACGTGGCGCCGGCCAGGGCGGCGAGGGTGACGAGTGGTTCGGGGTTGGCGAAGACGAGCCGGTCGAGGAGGCCGAGCGAGCTGAACGGGCCCGCGTCGGCGCGTCGTGCCCAGGTCAGCAGCAGGGCGGGATCGTCGATGGGAAGGCCGAGACCGATCTTCAAGGAAAACTCCGGAGGGCGTGCCGAAATCAGCTGCCGCCCCTCCGGCTCCGCGCGGCTGTGCGCGGGCCTGCTCCCGTTCTGCGGCTCGGTTCCCAGGGAGCGTGATCTTCAGAGTGCGGCGACCGTAACGCGGCCGTCCGGGGCCGGGCAACTCCTTTTCCCCGCCGGGAACGCTCAGCTCCCCCGCCGGGACCGCTCAGCTCCCCCGCCGGGACCGCTCAGCCTGCCGTGGAGCCCGGCTCCGGGGCGAGCCCGCCCCGCCACGGAGCGCCCTCGCCCGCCATCTCGTACGCCCCGGCCTCCAGGCGCTCGATCAGCCCGCGGGTCCACTCGCCGCCGGTCTCCGCCGTGTGCACCCACAGGCCCATGATCTCGGCGATGTGGCCCCAGTCCTCGCCCTCGGCGGGGGTCCAGTGCCGGCGGATCTCCTCGCGCCACTCCTCCAGGGCCGCCACCCGCTGCTTCAGCAGGGCGACGGCCTCGGCGCGCGGGAGGTCGACGAGGAAGCCCACGCCGGCGGTGAGGACGTCGATCTTCTCGTCGTGGGCGGACAGCGCGTGCCGCAGCAGCCGGAAGTACTCCTCCTGGCCGGCGGGCGTCAGCTCGTACTCCGTGCGGGGCGGGCCGCCGGCGGCGCTCGGCGCCGTGTCGTGGGCGACCATCAGCCCTTGCTTCGCCATCGCCTTGAGCGCGTGGTAGATCGACCCCGGCTTGGCGTTGGACCACTGGTGCGCGCCCCAGAACTCCAGGTCGTTGCGGACCTGGTAGCCGTGGGCCCGCCCGTGCTGGCGGACCGCGCCCAGGACCAGCAACCGGATCGCCGACATCGCGCCCTCAGCCTCCTCGCTCCACCGCCGCCCGGATCCCCGGACAGCGCCCGGACGGTGTCCAGACTAGGTGGAACGAGGGGCCGGGCCGCGTCAGGCCCCGTCCTCCCCGGCGGCCAGCGCCACCAGCTCGAAGGCGGTCTTCCCGTCGAGGGACTCGCGGATGACGTCCGCGTGCCCCGCGTGCCGCGCGATCTCCTCGACCAGGTGGAGCAGCAGCCAGCGCATGGACACCCGCGCGTCCGCGGGGAACCACGGCGCCGGGGGCAGCGGGAAGGTGTCCTCCAGGCTGGGCACGGAGTGGATGAACTTCTCCGTCTCCGCCGCCACCTGCTCCCAGTGAGCGAGCACCCCGGCGACGGTCTCGCCCTCCAGGAGCCGGAAGCCGTCGGCCCACTCCGACTCGTCGTGCCCGGTCTCGTCCGCCCGGCCCTGGGCCAGCAGCAGCCAGTTCCGCTCGGCCTGCGTCACGTGCTTGAGCAGTCCGCCCAGGGACAGCTCGCTCGCGCTCGGTTTCAGCGCCGCCTGCTCGTCGGTCAGCCCGAGCACCGCCCGCCGCAGGCCGCCCCGCTGGGCCTCCACGAACGCCAGCAGCGTGGCGCGCTCGTCGGAGGGGTTCTTCTCGATGACGTGGGTGGGCATGGGGTCCGCCTCTTCCTTCGCTCTGCCGGTCCGTCGGAACAAACGTAGGACGCCATGCGGTCAGGTTCTGTCCTCAACTCACCGGCCGGCTCAAAACGGGAAACGGCTCTTCCCGTGCTGGATCGAGATCCACTTCGTCGTCGTGAACACGTCGACCATCGCGTCGCCGTTGAGCCGCCCCACGCCCGACGCCTTCTCGCCCCCGAAGGGCACGATCGGCTCGTCGTGCACGGTCCCGTCGTTGACGTGGATCATCCCGGCGTCGATGCGCTTCGCCACGCGCACGCCGCGCTCGGTGTCCCCTGTGTGGACCGCGCCGCTCAGCCCGTACGGGGTGGCGTTGGCCAGCCGGACGGCCTCCTCCTCGCCGTCGAAGGGGATGATCAGCGCGACCGGCCCGAAGATCTCCTGACCGAGGATCGCGGCGTCGGCCTTCAGCCCGGTCAGGACGGACGGCTCGACGAGGGTGCCCTCCGCCCGGCCGCGCACCAGCGCGGTCGCACCGTCGGCGACGGCCTGCTCGACCAGGGAGGCGATCGCCTCGGCCTGCCCGGCGTGGATGAGCGGCCCGACGTGGGTGGCCGGGTCGCCCGGGTCGCCGACCTTGAGGCTCTTGACCTTGGCGACGAACTTCTCGGTGAACTCCTGCTCCACCGAGCGGTCGACGAGCACCCGGTTGGCGGCCATGCAGACCTGCCCCTGGTGGATGAAACGGCTGAATACCGCCGCCTCGACGGCGTAGTCGAGGTCGGCGTCGTCGAGGACGATCAGCGCGCTGTTGCCGCCGAGCTCCAGGACGGTCTTCTTGAAGTGGGACGCGGCGACCGTGGCCACGTGCCGGCCGACCTTGTCGGAGCCCGTGAAGGAGATGACCTTCGGCACGGGGTGCTCGATGAGCGCGTCGCCGATCTCCGCGATGTCGGTGACGACGACGTTGAGCACGCCCGCGGGCAGCCCGGCCTCCTCCAGCACCTTGGCCACCAGGCCGCCGCCGCATATGGGCGTGTTCTGGTGCGGTTTGAGGACGACGGTGTTGCCGAGGGCGAGCGCCGGCGCGACGGACTTCAGCGACAGCAGGAACGGGAAGTTGAACGGGCTGATCACCGCGACGACGCCGACCGGCACCCGGTAGAGGCGGTTCTCCTTGGTGTCGTCCGGGGAAGGCAGGATCCGTCCCTCGGCCCGCAGCGCGAGGTGGACGGCCTCCCGCAGGAACTCCCGCGCCAGGTGCAGCTCGAACGCCGCCTTCAGGGCCGTGCCGCCGCACTCCGCGGTGATCGCGGCGGACAGCTCGGCCTCCCGGTCGTCGATGATGCGCAGCGCCCGCTCGAAGACCAGCCGGCGGGTGTACGGATTGGTGGCGCCCCACGCGGGCTGGGCGCGCTCGGCGGCGCGGTAGGCCTGGTCGATCTCGGCCACGCCGGCGACGGTGATGGAGGCGAGCTTCTCCCCGTTGTACGGGTTGAAGTCGACGATGTCCCAGGAGCCGGTGCCGGACCGCCACTCGCCGTCGATGTACTGGAAGGCCAATTCTTCGAAGTAGGACATGTGCCATCCCTGCCTGGAGATACGGGGGCGCTCGGGGGCGCCCGTACCGGAACGCGCTCCTGATGGGACGTCATCGTACTGATGTGTCACATGAGTTGGAGCAGCCGCCTCAACAGGTCCCGGGTGGCCGACGGCGAGAGGCTGTCCTCGTGCAGCCGCTCCATCACCCTTCCGTACTGGGCCACTTCGTCGGGCTTGTCGAGGTAGAGCGCGCTCGTGAGCTGCTCCAGGTAGACCACGTCCGACAGGTCCGACTCGGGGAAGCGGAGCATGGTGAAGGCGCCGCTCTCGCCCGCGTGCCCGCCGTGCGCGAAGGGCATCACCTGGAGGGTCACGTTGGCCTGCTCGGAGATGTCCATCAGGTGCTGCAGCTGGCCGCGCATGACGGTCTCGCCGCCGTACGGGCGGTGCAGCGCGGCCTCGTCCAGGACGGCGTGGAAGTGCGGGGCGCGCTCGGAGAAGAGCAGCTTCTGGCGCTCCATGCGCAGCGAGACGCGGCGCTCGACCTCCGCCCCGTCGGCCGCGGGCTGGCCGCGGACCACGACGGCCTGGGCGTACCCCTCCGTCTGCAGCAGCCCGTGCACGAACTGCACCTCGTAGATCCCGATGTGCGAGGCGGCGCCCTCCAGCCCGACGTAGGTCTGGAACCAGCCCGGCAGCACGTCGCCGTAGCTGTGCCACCACCCGGCGACGTTGGCTTCGCGGGCCAGGCCGAGCAGCGCCTCGCGCTCCAGCTCGTCCGTGACGCCGTAGAGGGTCAGCAGGTCTTCCACATCACGCGCCTTGAAGCTCACCCGGCCCAGCTCCATACGGCTGATCTTCGACTCGGACGCACGGATCGAGTAGCCGGCCGCCTCGCGGGTTATCCCACGTGACTCACGCAGTCGCCTGAGCTGGGAGCCCAGGAGTATGCGGCGCACCACTGAACCGCTCGACTCGCTCGTGGCCATCGTTGCGACTCCTCCTCTTCCGGTTCCGTTTCCGGCCTTGCCGCGCTCGCCCTCTCCGGGGGCGACCCCCGCATCCCCCGGCGGTGAAGTCTGCCATCTCCGCGCTCGGTTGAGTGTGCATTGAGTGTGCATCCGGCTACCCGGAGGGGAGTAGGCCGGAGGTCGTACGGAAGAGGGCGTAGGAAGAATTGCGGCCGAACGCGAACGTGCGCCCCCAAACCCCCCACGTGCACGTGCATCTGCCCTTGCATCCGCCATCCGCATTGGGAACGATGGGGAACGCACACGTGCGTGTCACGTCCACGATTGCCAGGAGTGCCTCGGATGGGTACCGAAGGATCGACTGTGCTCTCTCCTCTGTGGCGAGGGCTGCCACCGATCGCCCCATCGGCCGTCCCCAACTCGGCGTCCTGCGCGCTCCCACCCCGCTTCGAAGCGGTCCGGACGGCCCGCACCTTCACCAGAACCACCCTCCAGGGGTGGGGCCTGGCGGGACTCTTCGACGACGTGGCGCTCGTGGTCTCGGAGCTGGTCACCAATTCCCTGCGCTACGCCCTGCCGGCCGAGCCGATACCCGGCGGCGAATACGACCCCCCGGTGCGGCTGCACCTGATGCGGTGGACGTCGCGGCTCGTGTGCGCCGTGCGCGACCCCAGTGAGGAGAGCCCGACGGCCGGCGAGGCGGACGCCTCGGCGGAGTGCGGGCGGGGACTCTTCCTCGTCGAGTCCTTCAGCGACACCTGGGGCTGGCACCCGCTCGCGGGGGCGCTGCACGGCAAGGTCGTGTGGGCCCTCTTCCGGCTGCCCAACGAGCAGCACGCCTAGCGGTACGGGCAGCACGCCTAGCGGTACGAGCGGCGCGCCCGGCGGCACGCGCAGTACCAGCAGCACTGGCAGCACGGGCAGCACGAACAGCGCGCCCGGGCAATAACCGACTACCTGATCAGTCGGTCACCAGATAGTCGAATTCCCCGTCCTTGATCCCGCGCAGCATGGCGTCGATCTCCGCAGGCGTGTAGACGAGCGCCGGACCGTCCGGATGACGGGAATTGCGCACGGCGACCCCGCCGCCCGGCAGCTTGGCGAACTCCACGCACGATCCCTGGGAGTTGGAGTGCCGGCTCTTCCGCCAGACGACGCCGTCGAGGTCCGCGGCAGCCATGCCGTTGTACGCGTGAGGCACAGGACTCTCCCGGAGAATTGCAGGGCACCCCGGCCACGCCCGGTACGCCCGGCGGCGAATGGTGGGGTTGACAACTACTCCGGATCATAGCTGCGTTCACATGCTTCTGCATGAGCGAATGCACGTGCACTTACGGTGTTCCCACCATTACTTCAGGGTGACTACACCATCGCGACCAGACGGCCGCCGACTACTTGCCCGTACTCGAATACGGCAGAAGTGCCATCTCACGTGCATTCTTGATCGCCCGGGCCAGCAGGCGCTGCTGCTGAACGGTGACCCGGGTCACCCGGCGGCTGCGGATCTTCCCCCGGTCCGAAATGAACTTCCGCAGCAGATCGGTGTCCTTGTAGTCGATGTACGTGATGCCTGCCGCGTCCAGGGGGTTGGGGCGGGGCTTGAGGTTCTTGCGGGGGTCGGGGCGGCGGGGCATGAAAAGTCCTTGGAGTTCTGGAACTGCGGGTCTGTGAATCTATGAACCTGTGAACCGGTGGGCCGGTGGGCCGGTGGGCCGCGGATCTGCAGGGGTGTCAGGAAACGGGGTCGAGGAGTTCGTCGAACACGGCGGGAAGCAGTCGCCAGGCGTCCGGCCCGCCCGCGTATTCGGCGTCGGTCAGCAGGCAGGACTCCAGCAGCGTGCGCAGCCCGTCGGCGTCGAGCCCCGGCGAGGTGAACGTGAGGTGCTGGACGCGGTCGCCGTGCTCGGGGTCCCAGTCGAGGGAGGCGGCCACGCGCCGGTCAGGCGGCACCATGTCCCAGGCGGCGTCCGGCAGCGCCGCGAGCCACGGCCCCGCGCTCTCCACGCACAGCGCGCCGCCCGCGGCGTCCCACGCCAGCAGCGTGTCCGGCCGGTCGGCCAGCCAGAAGCGGCCCCGGCTGCGCGCGGCGGCACAGCACAGGTCCTCCAGCGCGGCGTACAGCCGCCCCGGGTGGAAGGGGCGGCGCCCGCGCCACACGAGGGTGGCGACGCCGTCCGCGTCGGCCTCCTGCGGCAGCAGCGCGCAGGCGGGGTGCTGCCGGGCCGCGGCCGCCTCCACGTCGAATCCGGCGACCGCGGCGGCCGCCAGTTCGACGGAGTCGACGGCGATGTGACGGGCGGTGGGAGCGAGTTGGGAGAGGAGGGCGTGGTCGGCGGCGTCGGCCGGGGCCACGGGCTCGCCGAAGGCGGTCCGGTCGCCGTCGGCGTCCTCCCCGTCCGCCGTCCCCTCCGCCAGCGCGAGCACCGTCGGGTACTCCAGCTGCCGGGCGAAGGTGTCGGCCACGGTGCGCTGATCGGCGGCCGCGGCGGCCAGCCCGGCCTCCGCGAGGTCGTCGCCGCAGCCGAGGGCGGGCAGGACGAGGGCCGGGTCCACGGCCGTGATCACGCCCGTGAGCCGCAGGTCCTCGCCCGCGTGGGCCGCCACGACCTCGGCCATGGCCTTGGGTTCGACGGAGTCCCACAGTTCGACGACGGCGAGCCGGCACGTGCCCGAGGCGGCGAGCCGCTCCAGTTCGGGCATGAGGTCCTCGCGCAGGGCGCAGCAGGCGCAGTCGTTGACGAGCGGCGCCTCGCCCTCGTCGAGCGTGCCGGTGCGGTCCCGCACCGTGCGGCGGACCGTTCCGGCGGAGGCGGTGGCCAGGTCGTGGTGGAGGGCGATGCTGCCGGGAACGGTCCGCAGGAGGCGCTCGACCGCGGCCCGGCGGGCGTCCGCATGCAGACCGCCCACCAGGGCCACGGGCAGGGGGTGCGGCGCGGTCACCGCCGGCCCCCGCGGTCGCCGCTGCTGCCGCGGTCAGTGCTGCTGCCGCGGCTGCCGCTGCCGCCGCGGCTGCCGTAGCGGCGCTCGAAGCGCTCGACGCGGCCGGCGGTGTCCAGGACGCGGGCCGTGCCCGTGTAGAAGGGGTGGCTCGCCGAGGAGATCTCGACGTCGATGACGGGGTACGTGCTGCCGTCCTCCCACTCGACCGTCTTGTCGCTGGTGGCGGTCGAGCGCGTGAGGAAGGCGAAGCCGGCCGCGCGGTCACGGAAGACGACGGGGCCGTAGGGCGGGTGGATTCCGGGCTTCACGGCGGATCAGCGCTCCTCTCGGAAGGTGACGTGGCGGCCGACGACGGGGTCGTACTTGCGCAGGTGCAGGCGGTCGGGGTCGTTACGGCGGTTCTTGCGGGTGACGTAGGTGTAGCCGGTTCCGGCGGTGGACCGGAGCTTGATGACGGGGCGTAGCTCGTTGCGGGCCATGGGGGCTACTATACAGAAATGGTTCCCATTTTCATTAAGGCTCTTCCGGAGCCCTCCCAGGAGGTCTGACCCTTGTCGGCGCACTGCCAGCTGACCGGCCGCAAGCCCGGATTCGGCAAGACCATCTCCCACTCCCACCGCCGCACGTCGCGGCGGTTCGACCCCAACATCCAGAGCAAGCGCTACTGGCTCCCCTCCGAAGGCCGGCACGTACGGCTGCGGCTGAGCGCGAAGGGGATCAAGACCGTCGACACCATCGGCGTCGAGGCGGCCGTCGCCCGCATCCGGGCCCGTGGGGGGAAGGTCTGATGGCCAAGAAGAGCAAGATCGTGAAGAACGAGCAGCGGCGGCTGACGGTCGCCCGCTACGCGGCACGCCGGGCCCTCCTCAAGGCCGTCATCCGCAACCCGCAAACGCCGGAGGAGGAGCGGCTGGCGGCCGAGCGCGAACTGCGGCGCCAGCCGCGGGACGCCAGCGCGACCCGCCTGCGCAACCGCGACTCCGGCGACGGCCGGCCGCGCGGCTACTTCCGTACGTTCGGCCTGTCGCGGGTCAACCTGCGCAAGGAGGCCCACGCCGGGCACCTGCCGGGGGTGCGGAAGTCCAGCTGGTAGACGGCGGGCGGCAGTTGCCGGGCCGGCGCTTCCGGTCAGGCCCGTTGCCGGCAGCCGACCGCAGTTGCCGGGGCGAGCCGGCGGCTGCCGGCCCGGTCACCCGCCGGTCACCACCAGGCGGGCCGTGGAGAGGGAGTCGATGAGGGCCGCCACGTCGGTGGCGGCCAGCTCCGCGGAGACGGCCGGATACCGCTCGGTGAGCACCCGCGCCGCCCGCTCCGGGGTGCCTTCGGTGCCGTCGAGCAGGGTGCGCAGGATGAGCGCGGCGGTGCTGTTGAGCTGCCAGTAGCTCCCGGACTGCTCGTCGAGCAGCACCATGCCGTCCTCGGTGTCCGTGGCGGACACGTCCCGGCGAAGGGTGAGGTTCACAGCGGTCTCCCGTGGTGGTGTGAGGCGGTCGTGCGAAGGGCCGCTACAGCGACTGCAGCCGCTACGGCGGCTCGGCGGTACGGCGGTTACGGCGGCTCGGTGGTACGGCGGTACGGCGGTACGGCGGTACGGCGGTACGGCGGTACGGCGGTACGGCGGCTACGGCATCAAGGCGGCGCGCTCGGGGAGGGAGCGGAGCCAGAGTTCGCAGCCCAGGGTGGTGTCGAGCGGGCGCAGAGGCCCCGGTACGGGGTGCAGGCCGAGCAGGCTCGCGCGGAGGGCCGCCGCGTCCACCAGGCCCGCGCGGGCCAGCAGGGAATCCTCGAACAGCCCGACGAGACGGGCCCGGTTGTGCCGCAGCCCCGCGTACAGGTCCGCATACGGGTCCGCGCCGAACCCGTCCGCGGCGGACCGTCCCAGGACCGGGTCCGGCACGATCCCGTGCAGGGCGGCGGCGAGGACCGGCTTGTACCGGCCGGGCTCGCTGCGTTCGCCGACGCGTACGGACAGCGCCGCCTCGACGACCCCGTCGTCGAGGTAGGGCGCGGCGTACTCCAGCCCCCTCGCGGACGTCACCTGGTCGAACTGGCGGACGCCGCGCCCGCCTGCCCGTACGGAGGCGAGCGCCGCGTGCTGGCCGCGCTGCGCGTGGAGCGGCTCCGGGGCGGCTGCCGCGGCCTCGCGCAGCAGGCTCCGTACCGCGAGGACCGCGTCCGCGGTCGCCCAGGAGGGCATGCGCAGGTCCGGCCCCCAAGCCAGGGAGGGGACGTTCCCCGCCGGGAAGGCGGCGGGCCGGACGAGGCTGTCCGCCCAAGCGGTCAGCCACTGGGGGAAGTTGCTGCGGTCCGCCAGGCCGCCCAGGACCGGGAGCAGCGGCAGGCGACGGCCGGCGCGCTTCCTGCGGACGGCGGCGAGGGCGGCGAGCGGGCGGCTGCGCAGGAGGTCGTGCAGGTGCGGGGCGGGGGCGGTGAAGAGCTCGTCCGCGCCGCCGCCGAACATGTGCAGCCGGGAGCCCCGGAGCGTCATCAGGGCGGACAGCTTGGCGAAGCGGGCGGCGTCCCGCACCCAGGCGCCGGGCTCGTCGGCCGGGCGGTTCACGTCGTGGGGCGGGTGGTTCATGTCGTGGGACGGGTGGCCGGCACCGTACGCCGGGTGGCCGAGGCCGTGGGTCAAGTGGCCGGTGTTGTCGGCCGGGTGGCTCATGCCGTAGGCCGGGCGGCTCATCCCGTGGGCGGCGCCCAGGCGCAGGACGTCTGCCGTCTCGGCCGGATCGCTGAACCAGAGGGGCGTTCCGGAGCGGCCGGGCCGGACGTGCCGGGCGTCGGGCAGCGCGGCGGCGGCCCGGGCGGCCCGGCGGCCGTCGCCGTCACCCGGGTCGGCCCCCTCCCAGCGCAGAGTGACCAGTTTCGCCGCGCCGATCCGGGCCGCGAGGAAGCACAGGCCGGTGGAGTCCATCCCGCCGGAGAGGTCCGCACTCACCGTGCCGCCGCCGGCCGTGCAGGACTCGACGGCGGCGACGAGCGCCCGGCGCACCCCGCGCGCGCCTTCGGCGGCGGACAGCACCGGCTCCGGCGGGGCCCACCAGCGCTGCGTACGGGCCCGCCCGTCGGCCTCGATCGCCAGGCAGTCCCCGGACGGCACGCGGTGCACGCCGCGCCACGGGCTCCGGTCGTCCAGCGGGTGGGGAGGGGGCGAGGCGAGCAGGTGGAGTGCAAGCGTCTGCTCGTCCGGGCTCGCTCCGACGGCCTCCGCGAGCCGGTCGGCGCGGTCGGCCGCCACGGTCACGCCGTCGAAGCGGGAGTAGAAGACCGCGCGTGCGCCGGATGCGGAGCCCCGTACCCGGACCCGTCCGCCGGCCGAGGTCACCACGTGGAAGCTGCCCGCCAGGCCCGCGACGGCCCGCTCGGTGTCCGCGACGTCACGGACCTGCCGCAGCCGTGCGGCCAGCTCCGCCGCGGTGACGGGGCAGCGGCCGATCACCGCCAACCGCGCCGCACCTGCCGTCGCCCTGGTTCCCGTTCCCGCCCCTGCTCCCGCCCCTGTTCCCCTCCTCGCCTCCGGCCCCGGCCCCGCCCCCGGCCCGGCGACCGTCACCCTTTCGTCCGGCCAACTGCCCAGCAACCAGGGCCGCCCGGAGGCGTGGTCGATCGTCCGGGACGCCCGGGGGCGCAGCACGCGGGCCGCAGCCAGGCCCGCCTCACTGTCCGGCAGAACCGCGAACCACACTGCCCGGCTCCCTCCCGGCGACTGCTGTCCAGCAGTGCGCCAAATGCACCGCATCCGCACCGTGAGCCCCGGGATACCCACGCCTTCTCCCGTTACGCCGAACAGGCGAACATTTCACACGACAAGGAGGCAAGTGTGACGATATGCCTGCCGTTGAATGACAGAGCCCGGCGCTTCAGCGTTCACCATCGCGGCGGGCCGGACCGGCGGCGTCGCGGGCTTGAACGTGTTCAAAAACAGGTCTACAGTCACGATCATCAGAGCTTTTGAACACGTTCAAGAAGGGTTGGGGACGTGGACCTCACCGTCGTCGCATACGTCATCTACCTGCTGCTCAGCCTGAGCCTCACGGTCTGGGTCGCGCGCACGCTCAGCCGCAACGGGCGGGTCTTCCTCGCCGACGTCCTGCACGGCAACGAGAAGCTCGCGGAGGCCGTGAACCACCTGCTGGTGGTCGGCTTCTACCTGGTGAACCTCGGGTTCATCGCCCTGTACCTCCAGGACGACACGACCGTCACCGACGCCCGCGGGGTGTTCGAGGCGCTGTCGCAGAAGCTCGGCGTCGTCCTGCTCGTGCTCGGCGTCATGCACCTCGGCAACGTCTACGCCCTCAACAAGTTCCGCCGCCGCGGCATCATGGAGCGGGAGCAGGTCCCGCCCGTCGCGCCGCAGGGGTGGACGGGTCAGCAGGGCCCGTGGACCGCGCCGGCCGGCGGGCGCTGAGCCCGATGACGACCGTCACGGCGGCCACCGCCGCTGCCGCCGACCGGGACGCGCGGAGCGTCCCGGTCCGCCGGCTCACCGTGCTCTACGACGCGCAGTGCCCGCTCTGCACCTTCGTGCGCAACTGGCTCGTGAGACAGCGTCAGCTCGTGCCGCTCGACCTGGTGCCCCTCGGGTCGGACGAGGCCCGGCGCCGCTTCCCGGAGCTCGACCACGCCGCCACGTACGAGGAGATCACCGTCGTCGGCGACGGCGGGCAGGTCTACCGCGGGGCCGCCGCGTGGGTCGTCTGCCTGTGGGCCCTGGCCGAGTACCGCCCGCTCTCCCACCGCATGAACACGCCGTCCGGCCTCCGCTTCGCCCGCAACGCGCTCCTGGCCGCGTCCAGGTACCGCGGCGCGCACTGGCAGACCCGGCCCGCGCCCGGCACGACCGGGTGGGCGTACGCAGCCCCGCCGCCGGCCTGCGGCAGCGCCTGTGAGCCCGGCAGTGCCCCCGCGTAGCCCCCGCACCGGTCGCGCCGGTCGCGCCGGTCGCACCGGTCGCGCCGGCCGGCCCGCGCGGATCGTCGGACTCGTCGCCTTCGGCACCGTGGCCGCGCTGGCCGCCCTGGTCGTCCTCCTGAGCCCGCCCGCCGGATCGGCGGAACCCGGCGAACTCGTCGGCTCCTGGCGCGCCCACCAAGGGGCGCGGCTCACCCTCCACGAGAACGGCACGCTCACCGCCGTGGGCGTGCCCACCGCCTTCTCCGAGGACGACGACGAGCAGCCCACCAGGCGGTACACCGGCGACGGAACCTGGCACCTGGAGAAGAAGCCCAAGCTCGGCCACCAGCGGATCCGGCTCACCCTCGGCGAGACGTTCGAACTCTCCATCGCCGGCGAGGGCGCCCGCGACGGCCTCTTCATCAGGCCGTCCCGGGACACCACCACCCAGTTCCGCTTCAAGAGGACCCCTTAGGCTCTGAACCGTGCCAGCAGAGAACGAGCCCCGGCCTGCGAAGAGCGAGCAGACCCGCACCCTGATCCTGGAAACCGCGATGCGGCTCTTCCAGGAACACGGCTACGACAAGACCACCATGCGGGCCATCGCCAAGGAGGCCGGCGTCTCCGTCGGCAACGCGTACTACTACTTCGCCGGCAAGGAACACCTGATCCAGGGCTTCTACGACCGGATCGCCGCCGAGCACCAGGCGGCGGTCCGCGAGGTGCTGGACCGGGAGACCGACCTGGAGGCGCGGCTCTCCGGCGTCCTGCAGGCCTGGCTGGACATCGCCACGCCGTACCACGAGTTCGCGGCCCAGTTCTTCAAGAACGCCGCCGACCCCGACTCCCCGCTGAGCCCCTTCTCCGCCGAGTCCGAGCACGCGCGCGAAGCGGCCATCGACGTCCACCGCGAGGTCCTCGCCGGGGCCAAGGCCAAGGTCCCGGCCGAGCTCGCCGACATCCTCCCCGAGCTGATGTGGCTCTCCCAGATGGGCCTCGTCCTCTACTGGGTCTTCGACCGCTCCCCCGACCGCGAACGCACCCGCCGCCTGGCCGACCGCGGCGCCCGCCTGACGACACGCGGCATCTCCCTGGCCCGCTTCCGCGTCCTGCGCCCGCTCGTCCTCGAAGTCCACGAGCTGTTCACGGACTTCCTCCCGGGCATGGCCCAGACGGCGGTCGCCCGCAAGTCCTGACGCCGTCAGGTGCACACGACGTAGACCGTGGTGTCGCGGGGATCGCGGTTGGCGTTGGCTGACGAAGGGGTGAGGCAAACCCGCGCAGAGTGGCTACCGTTCACGGCGTGACGAACGTTCCCTTGGCAGGGAGGGTCACGAGGAGACCGCGGTCCCTCAGCTCCCGCGTTGCGCGGCGGACGGTCCCGATGGCGACGCCGTATTCCTCGGCGAGGTCCCTCTCGCCCGGCAGGCGGGCTCCCGGTCGAAGCGCCCCCGCCTCGATGCGGGCGGCTACGTGGTCGGCGAGCTGCATGTAGACGTAGGCCGGCCTCGTGGCGTCGATGGGACCGGCTACGCGCTCGTCTGGCATGGCCCTCAACGTAGGGCAGTCGCTGACGCGTTCGTCAGAAGTCGCCGGAACCTACGCCTTGGGCGACTTGGCGGCGACGAATGAGCCCAGGCCCGGGGTGGTGATGATCAGCCCCTCGTCGCGAAGGGCGGTCTTGACCTTGCGGACCGTGCCCCTGGCTACGCCGAACTCCTGCTCCAGTTGCGTCTCCGAGATCAGGTGATTCACCGGGTACTCACCGCTGGCGATGCGCTGCCGGATTACCTCGGCGATCTGCGTCCACTTGGGACGAGTGGGATCAAACTCCATCACACGCAGACTGTACGTGTTGACGGATAACCGAACATAGTCACGGACGGCCCTGTACGGCCCTGCCCGGGTATGGACAGGTCACTTAAAGTGGCGATAGCTTGCCGTCACAGAGAACCCCCGCGACCGCTGGAACCGGCCCGGGGGCATGGCCACCAGCCTCAGGAGCTGATGACGTGAAGGACTCTATCTCCCGCCTCCTCGCCCGGATGAGGGCTCTCTTCAGCCGCCGCACGGCGCCCGAAGCCCCCGTCACGCCGCCTCCGGCGACGCCCCCCGCACCCCCCGCGCTCCCAACCCCCCCCGTACCCCCGAACCCCTCCGCCCCCACTGCGGCGTCTACGTGTGGGCCACCGCGCATGGGATCGACCTGCGGCCCACCGGCCCGCTCCTCGCCTGCACCTGTGCAGCCAAACCGCATCCCGCCCACCCCGACTCCGACTCCGACTCCGACGCCCTGCGCGCCAAAGTGCGGGAGGTCAACTCCCGTAGCACCTGGGGGAAATGAGGCCCGTCAGCTCAGTACCAGCAGGAGCTGGTCGGCGTAGCACCACGCCCAGTCCTCGCCCGGTTCGAAGGACCGGGCGAGGTCGTGGCCCTGTTCCGTGCGGGCGTGGGCGCTCGCGTGGCGGTTCGGGGAGCTGTCGCAGCAGGCGACGTGGCCGCAGACGAGGCACTCACGCAGGTGCACCCAGGTGCCGCCGGTGCGCAGGCAGTCCTCGCAGCCTTCCGTGGTGCTGGGGGTGACCTCCGCGGCCGCCTCGTCCAGGTGGGCGCAGTCCCGACGGGTCGGGCGGCCCTCCACGTCCGCTGCCACCTGCCAGGTTCCAGTCATGTCCCCAACGTAGCCCGGCACGCCCGATCCCGCAGGTCAGGGCGATTGTCAGACCCCCCTGGCAGGATCGTTCGCGTGAGGTTGGCGGTGGCGGAGACGGGCGACGGGGGTGTCCGTCTCCGTGCCGTCGATCTTGCGGGGGCGCCGGTCGGGCCGGTCGCGTCCGCGGGGAGCCTGGCGGAGGCGGTGCGGTCGCATCCGCACGTGGAGCGGTGGGTGTGGCGGTCCACCGCGCACCATTACCCGCAGTTGCTGGCGGCCGGGCTGCGCGTCGAGCGGTGTTACGACGTGGAGGCGGCCGAGAGCCTGCTCGTGGGGCACGAGGAGGGGCAGTCGGGGCAGCCCCGGTCGCTCGCCGCCGCGTGGGCGCGGCTGCGCGGCCTGCCCGTGCCCGCCGATCCGCCGCCGCGGGCCGCCGGCGGGCAGCCGTCGCTGTTCGAGCCGGGGCCGGTGCCGCTGCCGCCCGGCACGGATCCGCTGGACGTCCTGGTCGAGGTCCACGCCGCGCAGATCGCCCGCGCGGAGGCCTCCGCGTACCGCGGGCGGATGCTGCTCCTCCTCGCCCTGGAGTCCGCGGGCACCCTGGTCGCCGCCGAGATGCACCGGGCGGGCCTGCCGTGGCGGGCCGATGTCCACCGCGCCCTGCTGGACGAGCTGCTCGGGGAGCACTTCCCGGGCGGGCTGGAGCCGCGGCGGCTGGCCGAGCTGGCGGAGGCCGTGTCCGCCGCGTTCGGCGAGGAGGGCGTGCGCGTGCGGCCGGATCTGCCCGCGGACATCACGCGGGCCTTCGCCCGCCAGGGCATCTCCCTGTCGTCCACGCGCGCGTGGGAGCTCCAGGCGATCGACCATCCCGCCGTCGAGCCCCTGCTGCAGTACAAGAAGCTCTACCGGCTGCACACGGCCCACGGCCGGTCATGGCTGCAGACGTGGGTGCGCGAGGGCCGCTTCCGCGCCGAGTACGTGCCGAGCGGTTCCGTCTCGGGCCGCTGGACGACCAACGGCGGGGGCGCGCTGCAGATCCCGCGCGTCGTGCGCCGGGCCGTCGTCGCCGACCCCGGGTGGCGGCTGGTGGTCGCGGACGCCGATCAGATGGAGCCGCGCGTCCTCGCCGCCGTCTCCCGCGACCCGGGCCTGATGGAGGCGGCGAGCGGCGAGCGCGATCTGTACGCGGCCCTGTCGGACCGGGCCTTCGCCGGTGACCGCGAGCGGGCCAAGCTGGCGATGCTCGGCGCGATCTACGGGCAGACGTCCGGCGACGGCCTGAAGCACCTCGCGGACCTGCGCCGCCGCTTCCCCGCGGCCGTCGCCCTCGTGGACGACGCGGCGCGCGCGGGCGAGGAGGGCCGCCTCGTACGGACGTGGCTCGGGCGTACGTGCCCGCCGGCCTCCACGGCCCTGCCCGACGAGGCGGGCCTGCCCCAGTCCCCGGACGAGGATTCCGCGCCCGGCTACGGCAGCACCCCGGCCGGCCGGGCCCGCGGCCGTTTCACGCGGAACTTCGTGGTGCAGGGCAGCGCCGCCGACTGGGCCCTGGCGATGCTCGCGGCCCTGCGCCAGGAGCTCGCGGGGCTCCGCGCCGAGCTGGTCTTCTTCCAGCACGACGAGGTCATCGTGCACTGCCCCGAAGCGGAGGCGGCCGTGGCCGCCGAGGCCATCCGCACCGCCTCGCGCCGTGCCGCGCAGGTCGTCTTCGGGCAGACGCCGGTGCTGTTCCCGTTCACGACGGCGGTCGTGGAGTGCTACGCCGACGCGAAGGGGCCGCGGCCGGCCGCCGCGGCGGCGGCGCTGTCCTGACGCTCCCAGCCCTGACGGTCCGTCAACCCGGTGTCGGCCATGCGGGCCACTCCGTCCCCCGTCCGGCCCAGCCGGGCGGGCGGTTTCCCGGCCCGCCGCGCACGATGGGCCCTAGGGACGCCCGGCGGCGCGGCCCGCCCCCGTATCCCGACCGCCGCTCCAGGGGAGGCCCTGCCATGACGTCCTTCAGTCTTGAGCAGCTGCGGCGCTGCACCGTCGCCGTGGACCTCGGGGCGGCCCGCACCCGGGTCTACCTCCGCGACAGCGGCCTGATCGTGGACGAGCCGTCGATCGCCGCCGTCAACACCCGGACCGGCTCGCTGATCGCGGTCGGCACCCTCGCCGAGGGCATGGCGGGCCGCACCCCGGCGCACATCAGCGTCGTCCGCCCGGTGTCCGGCGGCACCGTCGTCGACGTCGAGATGGCGCAGCGGATGCTCCGCAACCTCGTCAGCGACAAGGTGCGCCGCGCCTGGCGGCGCAAGCCGATGCTGCGCGCCGCGGTCTGCATCCCGCACGACGCGGACCCGCTCGCCCGCCGCGCGGCCGTCGAGACCCTGATGGGGCTGGGGACGCGGCGAGTGGAGCTGGTCGACACGCTCATCGCCGCCGCCGTGGGCTGCGGGCAGCCCGTCGAGCTGCCGGAGGCCACGATGATCGTGGTGTGCGGGGCGGCCTCCACCCAGGTCGCCGTGTTGTCGCTGGGCGCGATCGTGGCGGCGGAGAAGGTGCTGGTCGGCGGGGACGCCATGGACTACGCGGTCGTCGAGCACCTGCGCAGCCGCCACGAGCTGATGCTGCCCACGCAGGGGCTGCACCCGCTGCACCTCGCGCTCTCCGCGGACCCCATGGAGGAGAGCGCGGAGGTCCGCGGCCGGGACGTGGCGACCGGCCTGTCCCGTACGGTCATGGTGAGCACGGCCGACGTCCGCGAGGTGATGCACACGCCGCTCACGGCCGTGCTGGACGCGATCGGCCGCGTGCTGCGCTCCTGCCCGCCCGACCTCGTGGCGGACCTCGTCGACCGCGGGGTGATGCTCGCGGGCGGCAGCGCGGTGCTGCCGGGTCTGGACCGGATGATCGCCGATGCGACGGGGATGACCGTGCGCATCGCCGACCAGCCGGACGTCTGCGCGGTGCTCGGGCTCGGCGCGATGATGGAGGGCAAGGTGCAGCCGCTGCACCTGGACCCGCTCGCTTCTTCGTGACGAGCCTCTCGGTGACGAGCTTCTTCGTCACGAACCTCTTCGTCACGAACCTCTTCGTCACGAACCTCTTCGTCACGAACCTCTTCGTGACGAGCCTCGCCTCTTCGTAACGAACCTTTCGCGCCACTTCTCTCGCTGTTATGTCACTTTGGGAACTTCCGTACCTCTCTCCCCCGTTCTCCCCGTACACCCCCGTTATGTATGAGGAGAAACGGCAAATGGCGCTCTGGGACCGGCTCAAGGACTCCGCGACGACGATGCAGGGTCAGCTGGTGGCGAAGAAGAACGAGCTGAAGAGCGGCGCGTTCCGGGACGCGAGCATGGCCATGTGCGCCCTGGTCGCGGCCGCCGACGGCTCGATCGACGCCTCGGAGCGGCAGCGCGTCGCCTCGCTGATCGCCACCAACGAGGTGCTGCAGAACTTCCCCGCCGACGACCTGCAGGCCCGCTTCAACGACTACTGCCAGAAGCTCACGGCCGACTTCGACTTCGGCAAGGTCAGCGTGATGCAGACCATCGGCAAGGTGCAGAAGAAGCCGACCGAGGCCCGTGCGGTCGTGCAGATCGGCATCGTCATCGGCGGCGCCGACGGCGACTTCGACAAGACCGAGCAGGCCGTCGTCCGCGAGGCGTGCTTCGCGCTGGGCATCAACCCGGCCGAATTCGACCTCTGACGGGCGACCGGTGACGGGCGACCGGTGACGGGCGACCCGCCCGGCCGGCTCCACCGGCCCGGCCGGAGGCCGGTTACGCGGGCTGCGGCATCGAGCGGCCCGGCGCCTGCCCCTCCCTCTCACCGCCGCCCGTCCCGTTGCTCCACGTGCCCAGCGAGATCTCGGCGGTGATGCCGGGGCCGAAGCCGGCGATGACACCCCGTGCGTCGTGCGCCACCCCGCCGTCGGCCCACAGGCGCTCCAGGGCGTCGAAGATGACGGCACTGGCGATGTTGCCCCGCTCGGTGAGCGTGGCCCTGCTGTAGCGGAACCACTCGGGGGCCAGGTCGAGGTACTTGCACAGGTCGTCGAGGATCCTCGGCCCGCCCGCGTGGACGATGTAGAAGTCGAGCTCGGAGACGTTCCAGTCGTGGGGCTCGGCCATGTCGCGCATGGCGGGGGCGAGCATGGCCATCGTGCCCGGGACCCGCTTGTCGAGCAGGAAGTGGAAGCCGGTGTCGCGGACCGCGTAGGAGATCCAGTCCTCGGTGTCCGGCACCAGGTGGGAGCCGTTGCGCTCCAGGCGCACGCCTTCGCCGCCCTCCCCGCGCACCACGGCCGCGGCGAGGGCGTCGCCGAAGAGGCCGTTGGACAGGAGGTTGCCGACGCCGAGGTCGGTGGGCTGGTAGAGCAGCGAGCAGAACTCGCAGGCGACGATGAGGGCGTTGGCGCCGGGGTAGGCGGTGCAGAAGTCGTGTGCGCGGTTGATGGCGGCGCCGCCCGCGGCACAGCCGAGCTGGGCGATGGGCAGCTGTCTGGTGGTGACCGGGAAGTCCATGGTGTTGATGAGCCAGGCGGTCATGGACGGCATCATGAAGCCGGTGCACGAGACGTAGACGATCAAGTCGATGTCGCGCGGGGTGAGTTCGGCGTGCTCCAGGGCCCGCCGGACGACTGCGGGGACCCGGGCCTTGGCCTCGGTCTCGTAGAGGTTGTTGCGCCAGGTGAGGCCCGGGTGCTTGAGGGTGTCCTCGATGGGCTGGAGGATGTGCCGGGTCTGGACTCCGGTGTTGCCGATGAGCCGCAGCGCCAGCGGCAGCTGCGGGTGGTCGGCGTGCAGCGTCCGAGCCAGCTGCAGGGTCTCCTCCATGGTGATGACGTGCTCGGGTACGGCGATGGCCGGTCGGCAGAGCGTAGCCATGACTGCCTCCTTACCAGGGACTTACCGGTCCAGGGGACTGACCGGTGGACTTACCGGGCACCGGATCCGCCGCCCTGCGCGGGCGGGGGACCGGGCGCCCCGTCGGTGCGCCGCGCCGGCGGCTCTACCAGGCGACGGGCAAGGCGAGGGGGAACCG
Source organism: Streptomyces telluris (assembly GCF_024519335.1). NCBI lineage: Bacteria > Bacillati > Actinomycetota > Actinomycetes > Kitasatosporales > Streptomycetaceae > Streptomyces > Streptomyces telluris. The sequence continues at coordinate 85,607 of NZ_JANIID010000020.1, read as the reverse complement.
CCAGATCGAACCGGTGTTCCACCGCACCTCCTCCGCCGGAACGGCCAGGCGCAGGTCGGGAAAACGGGTGAGCAGCGTGCCGATGGCGACCTGGAGCTCCATGCGCGCCAGCGGGGCCCCCAGGCAGTGGTGCGTGCCGTGCCCGAAGGTGAGGTGGGCGGGCGCGTCCTGCCGCTCGAGGTCCAGGTCGTCGGGACGGTCGTAGACGAGCTCGTCGCGGTTGGCCGCGAGGTACGAGACGTGGACGGTCTCGCCCGCGCGGATGGTGACGCCGTCCAGCTCCACGTCCTCCGTGGCCTGGCGGGGGATGCCCACGCCCTGCCGGTACGGGATGAAGCGCAGGAGCTCCTCGACGGCGGCCGGCAGCAGCTCGGGACGGGCCCGCAGGCGGGCCAGCTGCTCCGGGTGGGTGAGCAGGGTGTAGATGATGTTGCTGATCTGGTGGGCGCTGGTGTTGTGGCCGGTGACGAGCAGGAGCATGCCCATCACCGCGACCTCGCGGGCGTCGAGGAACTCGCCGTCCTCGCGCACCGCGGCCAGGGCGCTGAGCAGGTCGCCGCCGGGGTGACGGCGGCGCGCCGCGGTCAACTCCGCGAAATACGCGCGGAGTCCGGCCTTTCCCTCGGCGGCCGCAGCGCAGTCGGGGGTGCCGGGGGACATCATCGCCGTGGCCCAGCGGCGCAGCGGCGCACGGTCCGGCCCGGGGACGTCGAGCAGCTCGAAGACCGTGTTCAGCGGGAGGGGGGCGGCCAGCCAGTCGGAGACGTCGGCCGGGGAGCCGTGGTCGGCCATGGCGTCGAGCAGGCCCTCCACCGTGCGCCGGGTGCGCGGACGCAGCTCCTCGACCTGCCGGTCGCCGAACGCGCCGGCCAGGAGGCCGCGCAGGCGGCTGTGGGCCGGCGGGTCCATGAGGTTGATCGACTCGGCGTGGTCGACGAGGTCGGGCGTGACGGGCGGCAGACCGCGGCCGATCAGGGCGGCGCGGCTGAAGCGGCGGTCGGCGGTGACCGCGCGGACGTGGCGGTGGCCCGTCACGAGCCAGGCAGTGGACGCCGGCCCGCCGGCTCCGGGCACCGCGGAACCCCCCGGCCCGTCCTCCGCGGCATCGCCCGCGCCGTCCCCGCGGGGCATGGGGATGCGGGTGATCGGGGGCTCGCTGCGCAGCCGGGCCAGGAAGGGGTCGAACTCCAGGGCCTCATCGTGGCGGAACGGACAGGTCCACACCGACTCGGAGGTGGTCATCGAAGACTCCCATCCCAAGGGCCCCGCCCGGGTGGCGTGCCAGCTTATTTTCAGACCATGCCGCACCAGTCACCCCGCCACACCCCAGCATTCGCAGTTCACCCGAATGGTGGAAATTTCGGAGAATCACCCGTCACATCCCCCACTTTTCCCTTCCTTCTCACCACTCCCCCAGGCTCCGCCCCGGTTCCCCTGCGCGCGCCCTCGGCTTCACCCTGGCGCCCTTGATCCCTTCTTGGCGCCCCCCGCTTCCTCCCGGCGCCCCCCGATCCCCCGATTCCCCCGTGAGTGCCCTTCGCCTCCGCCATGCGCCCCAACGGACGGCTCGCCGCGGGCCCCGGCGTGTCTCGAGCTGCGGAACCCAAAAGTCGTGCTTAGCCTGATTTTTCAGACATCACTGATTAAGTGATGACAATCCCAACCGCATCTCCTAGAGGAGGCGCACATGCTCGCCCAAGAAACCCTCCGACCCCTGGCGAATCCCACCGGAACGGCCGCGATCGGCTCCCTGATGGTGGAACCCGAAGCCGCCGTGAGCGGGGCTCCACTGCCCGCGCCGGAGGCCGCGGGCTTCCTGCTCGCCCTCCTCCTGCTGTCTCCCAAGGAGCCGAAGGAGCCGAAGGGCAAGTGAGTTCCCGTGCGGCCTACGCCGCGGCGGCCGACGAACTCGCGTCCCGCGTCCTCCGTGCCCTCCGGGGCGCGGGGGGCGTGGCGCTCGTCGCCCCGCACCTCGACAGCTCGCCCGACGCACTCGCGGCCCTGGCCGCCGTCCGGGTGATCGGAGCCGACACCTTCACCCCCCACGTCCTGACGGGCGCCCCCTTCCACGCCGCCGACGCAGCCGCCGTCGCCCGGTCCTTCGAGACCTTCCCGGTGCCCGGCAGCGGCCCCTCCGCCCGCCCCGACGAGCGCACCGCCGCCTGGCGCGACTGGGCGACCGCGCAACTCCTGGCCCGTACGCGGGGCTACGCCGGCAACCCCGTGGCCACCATCCCGCCCGAAGCCGGCGACGACCTCACCGACACCACCGACTGGCAGCGCTGGTCCGTTCGCATGGCCCAGCTCGCGCCCCTCGCCACCCCCTGCCTGGACGGGCCCGTGCGGGACGCCGCCCGCGGAGCCGCCCTCCCGCTGAGCCGCGGGCTGACCCGGTCCGTGCTGCGCCGCGACTTCCCGACGGCCGTCCGCCTGCTGCGCTGGCTCGCCCTGCTGCGCCACGACGGCATCGCCCTGCCCGTGGAACCCGGGCCCGTCCTCGACCACGTGCGCCTGCTCGGCGGCGCGAGCCCGCGCACCGCGCTCGACCTGGCGGTCGCCGCCCACCTGCTGGGCGACGGCACGCACCCCGCGAGCCGCGCCGGCTCCGGCACCGCCCCCCAGCCGCCCACGGAGGCGCCGGCATGACGATTTCCGCCCCCGTGGAGACGGCCGCCCGCGCCATGGCCGACCGCGCGCTGTCCTGGCTGCACGCCCACCGCGCGCTCGGCGCCCTGCCACCCGGCACCACCGAGGAGCTCACCGACCCCGACGGCGTCTACAAACCCCTGGGCGAGAGCACCCTCGCCGCCTCCATCATCCTGCGCGACGGCATGGCCGGCCCCGGCCAACTGGTCGCCGCGCAGAGCCTGATGGACTTCACCTGGCTGCAGCTGCGCAAGGGCGACATGCTCTACGAACGCCAGCTGAGCCACACCCTGATGACCGACCCGCTGGAGATGTACGCCCACTTCGTGCGCTGCGGCTACCGGCACGCGGAGCTCGACCGGCTGCTGGCCCACCGCGCACGGCTGCGCTCGGTGCACAGCGTCGAGCTGCTGCCCAACCGCCGCCTGGCCGTGGCCAACGCCGCCCGCATCGCCGGCCTCGACCACGGCGAGGACTTCGCCGCACTCGCCCGCACCACCTGGCTGGGCGCCACCCCCGAACCGTGGGCGATCAACTGGATCACCGCCTACGCGATGACCCACACGGTCTTCCACCTCACCGACTGGGGAGGCCGACCCGAGGGTCTGCCGGCCCCCCTCACCTCGTACGTCCGCACCTGGCTGCCGGTGTGGATCGACATCTGGCGCGAGGTCCGCCAGTGGGACCTCGTGGCGGAACTCCTCATCGTGGGCGCCTCCTTGTCCGAGCCCTACTGCAACCCGGACGACTGGGAGGCGATGGCCGCCCTGCAGCACGAGGACGGCCTGGTGCCCTGCGACGGCGACCCCGTCGCCGAGGACCCCGCCCGCAGGTTCAAGGAACACCAGCACACCACCGTCGTGGCCGCCGTGGCGGGCTCCATCGCCCTGGCCAGGGCGGCGCGAGAGCAGTGACCCCGTCCCTGCGGCAGACCATCCAGGACCACGCGAACGCCCCCGGCACGCCGCTGAACGCCCTGCTCCTGCCCCTGGCCGACGCGGCCCGGGGCGCGAGCGCCGTCGCCGTCGCCGCCGTGCGCGGCGACGAGCGCATCGTGGTGTGCCGCGGGCCGGCCGGGGAGGACACCCGCTTCGAGACCGGCTCGCTCACCAAGACGTTCACCGCGCTGCTGCTCGCCGAGCTCGCCGCCCGCGGCGAGGTCCGCTACGACGACCCCCTCGACCGCTACCTGCCGTCCGGCGCCCGGCGCATCCCGGGCCCGGCCGTCACCCTCCTCCACCTCGCCACGCACACCGCGGGCCTGCCGCGCCTCCCGCCCGGGCTGCTCGCCCGCTCGGTGCGCACGGGCTGGTACCACAACCCGTACGCCGCATTCACCACCGACGACCTGCTGGCCGCGCTCCCCCGCACCCGGCTCCACCACCGCCCCGGCACGCACGTGCGCTACTCCAACTACGGCGTGGGCCTGCTCGGCCTCGCCCTCGCGCGGGCGGCCGGCGGCACGCCCGGCGACTATCCGGCGCTGCTCGGCGAGCGCGTCCTGCAACCGCTCGGCCTGGCCGACACCGACTGCGACCCCACCCGCCCCCAGGTCCTCGGGCACTGGCACGGCCGGCCCCGGCCGCCCTGGCTCGTCCCCGGGCTGCCCGCCGCGGGCGCCCTGCGCTCCAGCGCGCGCGACCTGCTGCGCTGCATGACGGCGCTGCTCGCGCCGGAGGCCGCCGCCCCGCCGAGCCTGCGGGTGGCGCTCACCGAAGTGCAGCGGCCCCGGCTGGCGCTGCCGCGCACGGGCCGCCGCATCTGCCTCGTGTGGAACCTGCGCGTGCGGCCCGGAGGCCCGCTCCTGCACCACTCCGGGGGCACGCGCGGCTGCACCGCCTTCGCCGGCTTCCTGCCCGGCCCCGGCGCCGCCCTGGTGGCCCTGGCCGATGCCGCACCGACCCCGGCCGCGCCCTTCGTCCAGGCGTCGTACGAGGCGCTGTGCGGCCTGGACCGCACGGACCGGCGGTCAGCCACCCGCGACGTGCCGGGTGACGGTGGCCGCGAACTCCTGGGCGGCGGGGGCGAGGGCCGACCACTGCCGGGCGGCCCAGCCCACGTCGAGTGAGGGGATGCCGCTGACGGGTATCAGCCGGGCCGCGCCGGACGGGCTGACCAGCCCCGGCATGGCCGGTATCAGGGCGTGCCCCAGGCCCAGCTCGGCCAGCAGCAGTGCGGTGTCCCAGTCGGTGGCGCGGGTGGTGGAGCGCGAGGAGAGGCCGCCGGGGCCCAGCACGTCCTCCACCCGGCGGCCGGAGCTCGTCCCGGCGGGCGGGCGGATCAGGCGCGTACGGGCGAGGTCCGCGGCGCCGAGGGCGCTCTCGCCCGCGAGGGGGTCGTCCGGGTGGACGGCCAGCACCCACTCCAGGCTGATGACCGGGCGCAGTTCGACGCCCTGGGCGTCCTCGGAGACCGTCACCCAGGCCAGGTCGACCGCCCCCGACCGCAGGGCGTCGATGCAGCGGTGGCTGGAGCGCTCGGTGTGGAACTCCAGCCCGACGTCCGGGAACCGCCTGCTGTACTCCTCGATGGCCGCGCCCATGAGGTGACGGATGGTGGTGGCGCCGGTGGCGATGACGACGCCGCCGCCGTGGCCGGTGCGCAGCTCCTCCAGCGTGCGCAGGCCCTCGCCGAGGGCGGTGAGCCCGTCCGAGGCGGCCCGCTGGAGGATCCGGCCCGCCGCCGTGGGCACCACGCCCCGGGGCTGACGCTCCATCAACGACAGCCCGATCTCTTTCTCCAGGCGCCGCACGTGCTGGCTGACGGCCGACTGGCTGCAGTTCATCTCACGGGCCACGGCACTGAGGTTGCGGGCCTCGCACACCATGACGAACACCTTCAGGTCATCTAGCGTCACGCCGCCACGATACAAGCTTCAGCTTGGGTGGATCGAGTCAACTCATAGGATTGACTTGGCCCATGGGCGACCGCCATGATCTACCTGAATAACGGCGGCAACCTGTCCGCGGCTTCACACAGCAGCACACAGTGCTCCGTTGCTGCGCATGCACGGCAACGGGCCGGGGCGTCGCTGCGGACAGGTGTCGACCAGCTCCCGCCGGCCCCCGCCCCCTCTTTCAGTGCAATACCGGTACGGCCTCCAGCAGCTGCCGCGTGTACGGGTGTTCCGGCGCCTCCCACACGCGCTCGACCGGCCCCCTCTCCACGACGCGCCCCTCCTTCATCACCACCACCTCGTCGCACAGATAACGCACCACGCCGAGATCGTGGGTCACGATGCACAGGGCCATGTCCCGCTCGGCGGTGACCTTGCTCAGGACGTCCAGGATCTGTGCCCGCACGGAGACGTCCAGGGCGCTGACGGGCTCGTCGGCGAGGAGTACGGACGGGCGGGGCGCCAGGGCCCGGGCGATGGCGATGCGCTGCCGCTGCCCGCCCGAGAACTGGTGCGGATAGCGGCCGGCGGCCTCCGCGGGCAGGCCCACGTCGGCGAGGAGCTCGGCCACGCGCGCGTTGGCCGCGGGTGAGCGCCTGTCCGGGAGCGGCTCGGCGATGATGTCCCGGACGCGCATGCGGGGGTCGAGCGATCCCATGGGGTCCTGGAAGACCACTTGGAGACCATGGCCACGGCCATGGCTACGGTCGGCGGTTCGGCCGGTGGCTCGGTCGGTGGCTCGGCCGGCGGTTCGGCCGGTGGCTCGGCCCTGGCCGCGGCCGTGGTCTTCGCCCCCGTCCGCCACGTGGTCGACCGTCCCCGACGTCGGGCGGTCCAGGCCCGACAGCAGCCGCAGCAGCGTCGTCTTCCCCGAGCCCGACTCGCCGACCACACCGGTCCGCCCGCCCGCACGGAGGTCCAGGTCCAGGCCCTCCAGCGCCGTGAAGTGCGTACGCGGCGCGAAGAGGCCGCGGCGGGGGCGGGCGTAGCGCCGGGTCAGGCCGCGGGCCTTGAGCAGGGTCCGCGGCTCGGCGGGGGCCGGCGGGCGCGGGGCCGGGACGGTCAGGTCGGAGGCCTTCAGCAGGGCCCGGGTGTACGGGTGCCCGGGGCTGCGCAGCACCTGCCCGACGGGCCCGCTCTCGACGATCTCCCCGTCGTACATCACCAGCACGCGGTGGCACACGGACGCGACGAGCGCGAGGTCGTGGCTGATGTAGAGCACCGCCGTGCCGCGCTCGTCGGACACGCCCATGACGAGGTCGACGATCTCCTTCTGGACCGTGACGTCCAGGGCGGTCGTCGGCTCGTCGCAGATCAGCAGGGCGGGGTCGGTCGCGAGGGCGCCGCCGAGGACGGCGCGCTGGCGCTGGCCGCCGGAGAGCTGGTGGGGGTAGGAGCGGGCGGCCCGGGCGGGGTCGGGCAGGCGCAGCCGGTCCAGCAGCCCGACGGCGGCGGCGTGGGCAGCGGCCCGGCCGGGGCGTTCGCTGCGGGGGCCGTGCAGCCGCAGCGCCTCGGCGACCTGGGGGCCCACCTTCATCACGGGGTTGAGGGCCGTCATCGGCTCCTGGAACACCATGCCGGCGAGGCGCCCGCGTACGGTCGACAGCTCACGGTCCGTGGCGGCCAGCAGGTCGAACGGGACGCCGTCCAGGCGCGCACTGCCCCCGGCCCGCAGCCCCTCGCCCAGGAGGCCCAGCAGGGCGAGGGCCGTGAGGGTCTTGCCGGAGCCGGACTCGCCGATGATGCCGACGCGCTCGCCCCGGTCCACGGTGAAGCCCACGCCCCGCACGAGCGGCCGGTCCCCCGCGCCGACGGTGAGGCCGTCGACCTCCAGCAGCCTGCTCGTGCTCACCGGACACCTTCCAGCGTGGGGTCGAAGCGGTCCCGCAGGCCGTCGCCGAGGAGGTTCAGGCCGAGGACGGCGGCCGCGACGGCGAGGCCGGGCCACAGACACAGCTCGGGCTTGTCGAAGAGGAGCTCCTGCGAGTCGAGCAGCATGCGGCCCCAGGACGGGGTGGGCGGCGGGGTGCCGAGCCCGAGGTAGGACAGCGCGGCCTCGGCCAGCACGGCGGTCGCGAAGGCCACCGACGCCTGGACGATGACGACGTCCCGGATGTTCGGCAGGACGTGCCGCACGGCGATGGCGGCGCGCGTGCGCCGGGCGAGCCGGGCGGCGTCGACGTACTCCGCGGCCATGACGCGCAGCGTGGCGGCCCGGGCGACGCGTGCGAAACCGGGGGCGGAGGCGATGCCGATGGCCACCATGGCGGTCAGCGTGCTCGTGCCGTAGACCGCCGCCAGCATGATGGCGAGCAGCAGCGCGGGGAAGGCCAGCAGGAAATCGCTCACTCTCATCAGCAGCGCGCTGAGCGGACCGCCCGACATGCCTGCGGCGACCCCCATCGGCACACCGATGACGACGGCGAAACCGACGGCCACGATGCCGACGAAGACGGTGGTGCGGGCGCCGGTCATCAGCCGGCTGGCGACGTCGCGCCCGAACTGGTCGGTGCCCAGGAGGTGCTCGCCGCCGGGCGGCAGCAGCCTGCGGGCGGCGTCCACGTGCGTCGGGTCGTAGGGCGTCCAGAGCAGGGACAGCAGGGCCAGGGCGAGGACGAGGACGACGAGGGCGCCGCCGGCGGTGAGGGCGGGACGGCGGGCGAGCCGCCCGAGGAGGCTCCCGGGCTTCATGAGCGGCTCCGCAGGCGCGGGTCGAGCAGGTGGTAGAGCAGGTCGGTGACGACGTTGACCACGAGCACCGCCACGACCAGGACGATCACCACGCCCTGGACGACCAGCAGGTCGCGGTCGGCGACGGACTGCAGCAGGAGGTCGCCCAGACCCGGGATGACGAAGACCCGCTCGACCACGACGGCCCCGACCAGGACGGTGGACAGCTGCAGCCCGAGGACGGTCAGGACGGGCACCGCCGCGTTGGGCAGCCCGTGCCGCCACAGCGCGGCCCGGCGCCTGCGCCCCTTGGCCCGGGCCGTGCGCAGGAAGTCCTGGTGCAGGACGGTCAGGACGGCGGAGCGCACGTAGCGGGTGAGCACCGCGCCCTGGACGAGCCCGAGGGACAGGCACGGCAGGACGAGCTGCCGCGCCCAGGCCGCGGGGTCCTCGGCGAGCGGGGTGTACCCGCCGGCGGGCAGCGCCCCGGCCCGGACCGCGAAGACGTAGACGAGCAGGATGCCCGCGAGGAAGGCCGGGATCGCGATCCCCGCCTGGCTGAGCGCGGACAGCAGCGCGCCGGCCGGCCTGCGGTGCCAGGCGGCGGCCAGCACGCCCGCGGGCAGCGCGAAGAGGACGGCCACGAGCATGCCGCCGAGGGCCAGCCAGCAGGTGACGCCGAAGCGGTCGGCGATCCGGGGGCCGATGGCGTCGTGGCTGATGTACGAGGTGCCGAAGTCGCCGTGCAGCAGGCCCTGCGCCCAGTCGGCGTACTGGACGACGAGCGGGCGGTCCGTGCCGAAGTCGTGGCGCAGCGCGGCCAGCTCCGCCTCCCCGGCGTTCGTCCCGAGGACGACCTCGGCCGGGTCGCCGGGCAGGACGGAGAGGAAGGCGAAGACGACGAAGCTGGCGATCACGGCGCTGACCAGCAGCGACGCCGCTTTGCGCAGGTACACCCGCATGCCGGGGCCGCTTCCTACTTCTTCTTCGCCCAGCGGATGTTCGCGAGGTCCAGGCCCTCACCGACCTGGTTGACCGGCAGACCGGTGACGTCCTTGTCGGCCACCATCAGGTTGGGCATCAGGTAGAGCCAGTCGGCCGCGGCGTCGTCGGAGAGCAGGCGGGCGGCCTCGCGGTAGCGGGCGGCTTCGTCCTCGGGGCGGCCGGAGTCGGCGTCCTTGAGGAGCTTGGCGTAGGCCGGGTTGCCGTAGCGGAAGTAGTAGCCGGGGTCGGCGAACGTCCACAGGTCGCGCGGCTCGGTGTGGGCGATGACGGAGAGGTCGTAGTCGGCCTTGTTGTAGACCTCGGACAGCCAGCGGGCGGGGAACTCCAGCGGCTCGATCTCCGCCTTGAGCCCGACCTGGTCGAGCTGGGACTTCACGACCTGCGCGGCGGACATCGCGTACGGCATGTTGGGCACCCGGAACTTCACGGTCCGGCCCTCGGCGCCGGCGTCCTTCAGCAGCTGCTTCGCCTTGGCGGGGTCGTAGGGGTAGCTGCCGGTCAGGTCCTCGTACCAGGGGTCGGTGGGGACGGCCATGGTGCCGATGAGCTTGCCGTGACCGGCGCGGGAGGCCTCCACGAGCGCCTTGTGGTCGATGGCGTGGCGCACGGCCTGGCGGACCCGCTTGTCCTTGAACGGCTCGCGGGAGTTGTTCATCGACAGGACGACCTCGCCGGTGGAGGAGCCCTCGATGGTCCGGAAGCGGTTCTTGTCGGAGAAGCGGGACAGCGACTCGGGGGCCTGGACCGTGCCGACGACGTCGATGCCCTTGGTGAGCAGGGCGTTGTTCATCGCTCCTGCGTCCTTGAAGTACTTCAGCGTGACCTTGCCGAGCTCCGGCTTGCCGCCCCAGTAGGAGTCGTTGCGGTCGAGGACGATGCGGTCGCCGCGGCGGCGCTCGGCCAGCTTGAAGGGCCCGGTGCCGACGGGGTGAGCGGCGAGGTCGGCGACGCCGGTGCGGCTGAACATGGCGCCGATGCGGGTGGTCATGGCGTAGAGCCAGCCGTTGCTCGCGTGGTTCAGCGTGACCTTGACCGTGTGGTCGCCGGTCTTCTCCGCCTTGTCGACGACGTCCATCTGGCGGGCCGTCTTCAGCTTCCAGTCCTTCTTCACCCGCTCGATGGAGAACACCGCGTCGTCGGCGGTGAACTCGGCGCCGCTGGTGAACTTCACGCCCTTGCGGAGGTGGAAGGTGTACGTGCGGCCGTCGTCGGAGCGCTCGTAGCGCTCGGCGAGCAGGGGCTGGATCTTCCCCTGCTGGTCCACCCGGACCAGGCCCTCGTAGATGCTGCCCAGCGTGGCCTGCGGGACGGCGGCGCCGTCGGTGGTGGTGAAGTCGAGGCTGGCGGGCTCGGCGATGAGGCCGATGGCGAGCGCGTCGGACGGGCCGGGACCCGAGCCGCCGCCCCCGGAGCCGCACGCGGCCGCCAGGGTGCCGGCCAGGAGGGCGCAGCCGGCCGCCCGGACGGTGCGCCTCAGCGCCGCTCCGGACGCCGCCCCGGACGATGCCCGGGAGGCCGCTGCTGACGCCTTTCCTAACGCCGCTCCCGACGCCGGACCTGACGCCGGACCTGACCTGGCGGTTGACTTGGCCACTGTGTCTCCGTGTCTGTACGTCCCGCTGCCGTCTTTTCTTTCTGCGTCGCCGTGCCTTCCCGGAAACTAACCACCGGCGCACTCCCCGCACCATGGAAGGGCGCGAAGGTGATCGAGTTCACGCGCAATCGCGACACTCCGCCCCCGGTGCGACGGCCCCAACTCCATTGACCCCGCGCGGGCTTCGATTCATGATCGGTGTGCCGCACACCTGCCGCAAGCGCCGAGAATCCCGAGTGGAGTCCGTATGCCTGCACCGTCCGCCGCCGCCGAGAGCGCCGCCATCCTCACCGAGCCCGTCACCGGACCGAGCGCCTGGCGGGCTTCCGACTTCACCGATGAAAGTGACTGGACGGTCGTCCTCACCCCTGAGGAAATCGGTGAGTTGCAGACGGCACTCACCGCCGTGAAGAGCCGCGGCCTTCCGCTCGACCGGCTCACCGTCGACGACTTCCCTCTTCCGGTTCTCGGCAAGACATTCGAAGCGGCGGTGCACGACCTGGAGTTCGGGCGCGGGTTCACACTGCTCCGCGGCCTTCCGGTGGAGACCTGGTCGCCGGAGGAGGCCCGCCTGGCGTACTGGGGCATCGCCCTGCACCTCGGCACGCCCGTCTCCCAGAACGCGGCCGGCGAATTGATCGCGCACGTGAAGGACTACGGGGAGGGCGAGATCACCGAATCCGCCACCCGCGCCTACCGGACCCGCTCCGAGCTGCCCTTCCACACCGACAGCTCCGACATCGTGGGCCTGCTGTGCCTGCGCCAGGCGGGCGAGGGCGGCGTCAGCACCCTGAGCAGCTCCATGACCGTCCACAATCACCTCCTCGCCCACCACCGGGAGCTGCTCGGCCTGTACTACCGGGGGTTCGTCTACGACCGGCGAACGGAAGAGGACTCCGACGAACTCCCGTACTACCGGAACTCCGTGTACGGCTATTTCGACGGGCAGTTGAGCTGCCGCTTCTATATGACCCACTACATCGACTCCGCGGTACCGAAGTCGGGAATTCCGCTGAGCGGGATCGAGCGGCACGCCCTGCGGGTCTTCCAGGACGTCGCGGGCATGGCCGAGCACCGCGTCGAGATGACCCTGCGCGCCGGCGACCTGCAGCTGCTGAACAACAACGTCGTCGTCCACGGCCGCTCCGCCTTCCGGGACGAGCCGGGCCGGCGGCGCGACCTACTGCGCCTGTGGCTCAACACCCGGCACGCCCGGGACCTGCCGGAGGGCTTCGCCGCCTTCAGGCACGGAATGCCGCGGACTCGCTGACCCGCGGGCCGTCCGCGGGCCGCGCGCCCCGGGCCGGGGCGGGGAGGGCGATGGCGGTGAGCACGAAGCCGTCGTCCGCGGCCCACCGGCCGGTGAAGCCGTCCAGCCGGACGCCGCCCACGACGGGGCCGGGCACGAGGAGCCGGGCCGAGAAGGTGCGGGCCTCCGGGTCGATCTCCAGCTCCGCCTCCTCGAAATCCAGCTCCTGCCCGGTCAGCGGGTACCAGGTCTTGAAGACGCTCTCCTTGGCGCTGAACAGCAGCCTGTCCCAGTGCACATAGGGCCGCTCCACGGCGAGCCGCTGGACGGCCGTGCGCTCGGACGGCAGCGCGACGACGCGCAGGACGCCCTCCGGGAGCGGCCCGTTCGGCTCGGCGTCGATGCCCACCGACGCCAGGGCCTCCGACCGGGCCACGACGGCCGCCTGGAAGCCGTCGCAGTGCGTCATGCTGCCGACCACGCCGTCGGGCCACTGCGGGGCGCCGCGCCGGTTGGGGACGAGGGGCACGGGCGGCAGGCCGAGCCGCCCCAGCGCCCTGCGCGCACAGGCCCGTACGGCCGCGAACTCCAGCTGCCGTTTGGGCACGGCGCGGGCGACGGCGGCCGCCTCCTCGGGAAAGAGGCCGGAGGGATCCGCGGGGAAGGTGCCGAGGAGGGCGGGGGCGGACCGCTGCGGCGGAACGGCGAAGCTCTCCTCCGCCACGGCCTCCGCGGGCAGGATCTTCTCGATCACGACCAGGTACCCCCCGCGCCGTCCCCCACGCGCTCCCCGGCAGGCCGGGGCAGGATCTGCCGCAGGGGCTCGCGCGGCGGGCGCGGCCGCCACTCGCGCGGATAGCCGATGGAGACCTCCTCGAACCGCACCCCGTCGTGCCAGGTGACGCGGGGGATGTGGAGGTGGCCGTAGACGGCCGCCGCCGCCCGGAAACGGACGTGCCAGTCCGCGGTCAGCTCGGTGCCGCACCACTGCGCGAAGTCCGGGTAGCGCAGGATCCTGGTGGGCTCGCGCACCAGCGGCCAGTGGTTGATCAGGACGGTGCGGTGGGCGGGGTCGACGGCCGCCAGTCGGCGCTCGGTGTACGCCACGCGCGCGTGGCACCACGTATCGCGGCCGGAGTAGGGCTCGTGGTGCAGGAAGTGCTCGTCGGCGCAGACGACTCCGGCCTCGTAGGCCCGGCGCAGCGACTCCTCCTTGGTGTGCGCCCCGGGCACGCGGAAGGTGTAGTCGTAGAGGACGAACAGCGGGGCCACGGCGACCGGGCCGCCCTCGCCCTGCCACACGGGATACGGGTCCTCGGGGGTGGCGACGCCGAGGCTGCGGCACAGCTCCACCAGGTGCAGGTAGCGCTTCTCGCCGCGCAGGTCGACCGGGTCCTGAGGGTGGGTCCACAGCTCGTGATTCCCGGGCGCCCAGACGACCTTGGCGAATCGCTCGGCGAGCAGGCGCAGCGTCCATTCGATGTCCGCGTACTGCTCACCGACATCGCCCGCCACAATGAGCCAGTCGTCGTCGCTCCCGGGCCGGAGCGTTTCGACGAGCGCGCGATTCTCTTTGTAGGCGACGTGCAGATCGCTGACGGCCAGCAGTTTTCCGTTGGGCACTGTGTGTCCTTCTCGCGTCCTTCTCGACGAATCCGTTGTTTCAAACCGGAACACCCATGTGTTTCGGAGCACTTCGAGCCGGGACGACGTATGTCTGCACCCTGCAAGGGAACCTAATACGCCGGGGGCGCCCGAAGGAACCCCTACCGGCTACGAGCCTGCCCCTACGGCCTCCCGACGTATCCTGCCCGGGACCCGAAAGGCAGCAACTGAACGGCTCCGAAGGGAAAAACAGCACGATGACCATGTCCCCCGCTGACAACCAAAAGTGGATTCGCCGATTCCACCCCGCGCAGGACGCACCGGTGCGCCTCGTGTGCCTGCCGCACGCCGGAGGGGCGGCGAGCTACTACTTCCCGGTGTCGAAGGCGCTCGCGCCGGCGGTCGACGTGCTGGCAGTCCAGTACCCCGGCCGGCAGGACCGGCGCGCGGACCCCTGCGTCGACAACCTGGCCGAGCTGGCGGACCTGACGACCGAGGCCCTCCTCCCCTGGACCGACCGCCCCCTGGCCCTCTTCGGCCACAGCATGGGCGCGACCCTCGCCTACGAGGTCGCCCTGCGGCTGGAGGAGCGCGGCATCAAGCCCACCGTCCTCTTCGCCTCCGGCCGCCGCGCCCCCTCGCGCCACCGCGAGGAGACGGTGCACCAGCGCGACGACCGGGGGCTGATCGAGGAGCTCCGCGCGCTGAGCGGCACCGACACCCAGATGCTGGACGACGAGGAAGTGCTGCAGATGGTCCTGCCGGCGCTCCGCGCCGACTACCGGGCGATAGAGACCCACCGCGCCCGCCCCGGCCTCCGCGTCAGCTGCCCCGTCCACGCCCTGACCGGCGACGACGACCCCAAGGCCACCGTCGACGAGGTCCAGGACTGGGAGCACCACACCACCGCGTCCTTCGCGATCAGCGTCTTCCCCGGCGGCCACTTCTACCTCAACGACCACGCACAGGAGATCGTCGGCGTCATCTCGGACACCATCGCGGCCCCGGCCCGCTGACCACGGAAGACCCCCGCTGACCACCGTGTACGGAGCACCCCTCCGGAGTGTGTAGACTTGGGCGCGCTGCTGAAGCCGGTTCGGATCAGGCAGCTTGCCGCCTTAGCTCAGTTGGCCAGAGCAACGCACTCGTAATGCGTAGGTCTCGGGTTCGAATCCCGAAGGCGGCTCCGCTGAACCCCAGGTCACATCTTGTGTGACCTGGGGTTTTCTGGTTCCTGCAGGCTTTGCGGGCCCCGGGCCTCGTGAGCGCCGGGCCTCAGCGGCACTTCCGGTCCGCCGGGGGCGGGGTCGAGGTCAGCAGGTAGTTGTTGATCGCGTTGTCGATGCAGGCGCTGCCCCGGGTGTACGCGGTGTGGCCGTCGCCGTCGTAGGTCAGCAGGCGGCCGGAGGAGAGCTGGGAGGCCAGCGACCGGGCCCAGCCGTACGGGGTGGCCGGGTCGCGGGTGGTGCCGACGACGAGGATGGGCGCGGCGCCTTCGGCAGGGATGCGGTGCGGGCTGCCCGTGGCCTGGACGGGCCAGTATCCGCAGGTCAGGGCCGCCCAGGCGAGGGAGGTGCCGAAGACGGGCGAGGCCTTGCGGAAGGCGGGGATCGCACTGCGGACCTCGGCCGGGGAGCGGAAGGCCGGCGGGAGGTCGAGGCAGTTCACGGCCGCGTTGGCGTACATGAGGTTCTGGTACGTGCCGCGGGAATCGCGCTCGTAGTACGCGTCGGACAGCTTCAGCAGCGCGGCGCCGTCCCCCTGGAAGGCGGACCGCAGTGCGGTGCGCAGCAGGCCCCACGCCGCCTCGTCGTACATGGCGGAGATCACACCCGTCGTGGCGAGGCTCTCCGTGAGCTTGCGGGACTTGCCGGTGGCCAGCGGCGTCGCGTCGGCCTTCTTGAAGAGCGCGGAGAGGCGGTCGCCCGCTCGCGCCGGCTCGGTGCCCAGCGGGCAGTCCTTGCGCCGGGCGCAGTCCTGGGCGAAGGAGTCGAAGGCGGTCTGGAAGCCCGCGGTCTGGTCGCGGTTGACCCGCTCCGAGTCCAGGGCCGGGTCGAGGGCGCCGTCGAGCACGAGGCGGCCGACGCGGGAGGGGAAGAGCCCGGCGTAGGTGGCGCCGAGGAACGTGCCGTACGAGGCGCCCACGTACGTCAGCTTGGCGTCGTCGAGGACCGCGCGCAGGACGTCCATGTCGCGGGCGGCCTCGATCGTGGACACGTGACCGAGGAGCTTGCCGGAACGGGTGGCGCAGCCGTCGGCGAAGTCGGAGTACGCGGCGACCAGTTCCCCGGTCTCGCCGGCGTCGTCCGGGGTCTGGTCGACCTCCGTGTAGCGGTCCATGTCCGCGTCGGAGAAGCACGTGACCGGCTCGCTGCCCGCGACGCCGCGCGGGTCCATGGCCACCATGTCGTAGTGGGCGCGGACGGTGGCGGGATAGCCGATGCCCGCGTAGCGCTGGAGATAGCCGACCGCCGAGCCGCCCGGCCCGCCCGGATTGACCATGAGGGAGCCCAGGCGCCTGGCGTGGCCCGCGCCGGTGGCCTTCTTGCGGGAGACGGCGAGCTTGAGGTCGTCCGCCTCGCGGGGGTGGTCGTAGTCCAGCGGGGCCCTCAGCGTGGCGCACTCGAACCCGCTCGTGCCGCAGGAGTGCCAGCTGAGCTTCTGCTCGTAGTAGCGCTGCAGGGCCGCGGGGACGGCGGCCGGCAGCGGGGCGAGCAGCGGGGCGTCCCCGGACGGCCTGCCCGCGCCGCCCAGGCCCCCCGGAGAGCCCAGGGCGCCCCCTGGGCCGAGGCTCCCGAACCCGGGGAGACCGTGATCGTCCCGCCCCTCCCCCGCGCGGCCGTGGCGGCTTCCCGCGGGCGAGGGCTGCTCGTCGCCCGCCCCGTACGCTCTCGGCGCCGCCGTCGCCCGCGGCGAGGTGTCCCCGAGCGCGGAGCCGGAGATCAGCAGCGCCGCTGCCGCGATGACGGTGCCGGAGGTACGGAGCAGGCGGCTGGAGTCCATCGGCTGGTCCCTTGTCCCTCTGCGTGGATGCATGGCTGCATGCGTGGAGTGCCGCTGCACGGAGGCACGGGGCTGCCCGGCAGCGAGGAGGAGCTGAGCTTCACGCGGCGTCACGGAAAATCACTGCGTACCGACGGAGCGTATCCGCACTCGTGCGGGCTGCCGCCAGTCGCCGGGCCCAGGAGGCCTCATATGAGTGAGAGTGCGTAACCGGATCCGGGCGAGCGTGCGCAGCCGGATGCGTGCCCGGGCCGGGTGGTCCGCGCCGCTCAGCCGACCGGCAGGACTCAGCCGACCCGCAGCCCTCAGCCGGCCCGCAGCACTCAGCTGGCCCGCAGCGCCATCGTCATCGCCTCGACCGCGAGCAGCGGGGCCACGTTGCGGTCCAGCGCCCGCCGGCAGTCGATGATTGCCTCGATGCGGCGCAGCGTCCGCTCCGGGCCGGACGCGGAGGCGACGCGCTCCAGGGCGTCCTGCATGTCCGCGTTGGCGATCTCCACGCGCGAGCGGAGCTGCATCGCCAGGACGTCGCGGTAGAAGCCCGTCAGGTCGACCAGGGCCAGGTCCAGGCTGTCGCGCTGGGTACGCGTGCTGCGGCGCTTCTGGCGGTCCTGCAGCTCCTTCATCGCGCCCGCCGTGCCGCGCGGGAGACGGCTGCCCGTACCGGCCGCCGCGCCGAGCGCCGCCCTCAGCTCCTCGGTCTCCTTGGCGTCGACCTCCTCCGCGACCTGCTTGGCGTCCTCGGCGGCCGCGTCGATCAGCTCCTGAGCGGCCTTCAGGCAGCCGCCGACGTCGTCGACGCGCAGCGGCAGCTTGAGCACGGCCGCGCGCCGGGCACGGGCCCGCTCGTCGGTGGCCAGGCGGCGGGCCCGCCCGATGTGGCCCTGCGTGGCACGGGCCATCCGCGCGGCCAGCTCGGACTCGATGCCGTCACGCCGGGCGAGGATCTCCGCCACGGCGGCCACCGGCGGCGTGCGCAGGGTGAGCAGGCGGCAGCGGGAACGGATGGTGGGCAGCACGTCCTCCAGGGACGGCGCGCACAGGAGCCACACCGTGCGCGGCGCGGGCTCCTCGACCGCCTTCAGCAGGACGTTGCCCGCGCCCTCCGTCAGCCGGTCGGCGTCCTCCAGGACGATCACCTGCCAGCGGCCGCCGGCCGGCGAGAGCTGGGCGCGGCGGACCAGGTCACGGGTCTCCTTGACGCCGATCGACAGCTGATCGGTGCGGACGATCTCCACGTCCGCGTGCGTGCCCACGAGCGTGGTGTGGCAGCCGTCGCAGAACCCGCAGCCGGGGGCCCCGCCGACGGCCTTGTCCGGGCTCACGCACTGCAGGGCGGCGGCGAACGCACGGGCGGCGTCGGCCCGTCCGGAGCCGGGGGGACCGGTGAACAGCCAGGCGTGGGTCATCGACCCGCCGCCCACGGCGGCGGCGCCCGAGGCGGCCGACTCGGCGGCGGTGACCAGGGCATCCGCGTC
Organism: Streptomyces telluris; assembly: GCF_024519335.1. NCBI lineage: Bacteria > Bacillati > Actinomycetota > Actinomycetes > Kitasatosporales > Streptomycetaceae > Streptomyces > Streptomyces telluris. The sequence continues at coordinate 67,461 of NZ_JANIID010000020.1, read as the reverse complement.
CCGCGCGGCGGCGGAAAGCTGCTCCGTCACCCGGTCCTGACCGACCACGTCGTCCCACACCGCCATGGCTGTCCTCCGCACTGGTTGTCCTGCGACGTCCATTGTGGGCCACACCACCGACACCGAACGCCGGTCGGGCATGGCCCACTGGGGCCCGATGGGGAGGCCTCAGCGGCCTCGGCGGCCGCCCCGCTCCTCGTCGTCACGGCCCCGGTCGCGCCCGCCGCGCCCCAGGAGCTCGTCCGCGAGCGTCGGCTCGTCGTCGCCGGAGGTCTCCTCCGCCCAGCCCGGACGCCGACGGCCCCGGGCGGCGGTGTCCTCGTCCACCTGCGGCAGCTCTCGCGTCTGCTCGGTGTCCGAGCCCGCGCCCGCGCCCGCGCCTGCGCCCGTGCCTGCGCGCTCCTCCGAACGGAACAGCCAGTCCGGCACGCGGTCCGCCGGGTCCTCGGTCCGCGGCTCGGGCCGTACCGGAGGCAGCACCTCCGTGACATCCATGCCGTCATCGGCGACGGCCGCATCGGCGGCGTCAGCAACCGGCGGCTGCGGCAGCACAGCCGTCTCCTCCGACTCCCGCGACGGCGCGGGCGGCTGCTGCGACTCCACGCCCCAGGTCACGCGCTGCTGGTCCACGGGCCGTACGGCGGGCACGGGCGGCAGCACCTCGGTGTCGTCGGACGCACCGGCCGCGGCAGGCACACCGGACGCCCGCGAGGCCCGCGGATCGATCTTCGGCCGCTCCACCGTCGGCGTCGTGTCCGAGGTCAGGCCGGTGAAGTCCGTGTTCCGCGGGTCGGGCCGGTGGACGGACGGGCTCTGAACCGACGGCGCCTCGACGATCTGCGTCTCGTCCGAGCTCCCCGGGGCCACGGCCTCCTTGCGGAACGAGGGCCGCTCGACGGTCGGAGCCTCGGAAGCCGAGGCCGGAGCCGAATCCGAGGCCGCAGCCGCAGCCGCAGCCGAGGCCGGAGCCGAATCCGGAACGGAAGCCGCCGCGCCGGGGGAGCCCGGCGCAGCCGGAGCCGGAGCCGCAGCCGAGGCCGCCGCGGCCTCCTCCGCCGCCACCCGCGCGCGCTCCGCCCGCAGCAGCGCCTCCTCCGCCTTGCGCTGCTTCTCCAGGCGCCGCTCCTCGGCCTCCGCGCGCAGCCGCGCCTCTTCCTCGGCCTGCTTGCGGAGCCGCTCCTGCTCGGCTGCGCGGGTCCGCTCCTCCGCCTCGCGGCGCTTGCGCTCCTCCTCCGCCTGGCGGCGGGCCTCCTCGGCACGCTGCCGGGCTTCCTCGGCGAGGCGCGCCTCTTCGCGGATGCGGGCCTCTTCGGCCTCGCGCCGCTTGCGCTCCTCCTCCTCGGCGCGCAGCTTGGCGAGCTGCTCCTGGCGCTCGCGCTCCAGCCGCGCCTCCTCCGCCTTGCGCGCGGCCTCTTCCTCGGCCTTGCGCCGCGCCTCCTCCTCGGCGGCCTTGCGGGCCTGCTCGCGGGCTTCGATCTCGGCCGCGGAGAGGGGCAGGGCCTGGTCGAGGCGGTGGCGTACGACGGTGGTGATGTCCTCGGGCGCCTGCCCGGCGTCCACGACGAGGTAGCGCGAGGGGTCGGCGGCGGCCAGGGTCAGGAACCCGGTGCGGACGCGGTTGTGGAACTCCATGGGCTCGGATTCGAGCCGGTCGGGCGCCTCGGTGAAACGTTCTCGCGCGGTCTCCGGCGAGACGTCGAGCAGCACGGTCAGGTGCGGCACGAGACCGCCCGTCGCCCAGCGGTTGATGCGGGCGATCTCGGTCGGCGAGAGGTCGCGCCCGGCGCCCTGGTAGGCCACGGACGAGTCGATGTAGCGGTCGGAGATGACGACCGCGCCGCGCTGGAGGGCGGGCTGGACGACGGAGTCGACGTGCTCGGCGCGGTCGGCCGCGTAGAGCAGCGCCTCCGCGCGGTCGGACAGGCCGGCCGACGAGACGTCCAGCAGGATCGCGCGCAGCCGCTGCCCGATGGGCGTGGCGCCGGGCTCGCGGGTGACGACGACCTCGTGGCCCTTGGAGCGGATCCATTCGGCGATGGCCCGCACCTGGGTGGACTTGCCGGCGCCGTCGCCGCCCTCGAAGGCGAGGAAGAAGCCGGTCGCGGCGGGCGCCTGCTCGGGGTCGCCGCCGCGCAGCACGTCCAGCAGGTCGCGGCGGAAGGGGACGCCGTGCCGGTCGTCGGTCTTGCCGAGCACGAGGGCGCCGACGGGCAGCAGCAGCGCCCCGACGAGCATCAGGGTGAAGGCCGCCCCGCCGTGCGCGAAGACGAAGCTGCCGCGCTCCAGCCGGTGCGGCCCGATGGCGGCGGCGAGCAGCGGCGCGGCGACCGCGCCCAGCGCGGCCGTGACGCGCACGACGGCGTGCAGGTGATCGGTGGTGCGGGGCCGGCGGGCCTCTTCCGTCTCCTGGTCGAGGAGGGCGTGGCCGGTGTTGGCGGCGATGCCCGCGCAGACTCCGGCGAGCAGCACGAGCAGGAGCACCGTCGTGGGGTCGGGCACGAGGCCCGCCGCGAGCAGCGCCAGGCCGGTCAGCGCGATGGACAGCGCGAGCAGGCGGCGCCGGGAGAAGCCGGGGAGCACCTTGACGGCGCTGCGGATGCCGATGACGGGGCCGCCGGCGAGGGCGAGCACGAGCAGCGCGAAGGCGACCGGCCCGCCGCCGAGGTCGACGGCCTGGAGGGCGGCCACGCCGACGGCCGCGGCGATGGCACCGGCGACGGCCGCGCAGGCCAGGACGAGCACCGGGATGGCGCCCGTACGACCGGTGTCCGGCGTCCGCCCGCCGTCCGGGCCCTGGGTGGTCTTGGGGCGGCGCAGGCCCTCCAGCGGGGAGCGCACGCGGGGCGACTTCGCGCTGGGGAGCGCCAGGAAGTAGAGGATGGTGGCCGAGGTGCCGAACAGCACGGCCGCGAGGAACGACCCGAGGGCCGCCTGGTGCTGGTGGAACCAGTCGATGCCGGCCCCGAGCAGGTTGCCGATCAGCGTGGCGGCGAGGAGCGCGGCGGCCGCGAGGGGCAGCGAGACGAAGCTCGTGCGCAGCGAGAGGCGCCGCAGCGCGTCGTAGTGATCGGGCAGCGGGCGTACCGCCGAGCCTTCGAGGGGAGGCGCGGGCAGGAGCGCGGGGGCCGCGCCGTCCTTGACGACCGTCCACACGCGCTCGGCGACACCGATCACGAAGGCCGAGATCAGCAGGAAGGCGAGCGCACGGCTGCCGGTCCAGTCGAGCCACAGGGGCGCGACGACCAGCAGGCCGGCCCGGACCCCGTCCGCGCCGATCATGGTCCACCGGCGGTCGAGGGGACCGGCCGGGGCGATGAGCGAGGAGAGCGGGCCGAGCAGGACCGCGCCGAAGAGGAGCGTCGCCAGCAGGCGTGCCGCGAGGACCGCGGCGACGGCGAGGGCCGCGCCCCGGTAGCCGCCCCCGAAGGAGCCCTCCGCGACGGCCGCCTGCAGCGAGAGCAGCAGGAGCACGAGGAGGGCGAGGGAGTCTCCGACACCGCCGGCGAACTGGGCGTTCCACAGCCGCCGCAGCGGGGGGAAGCGCAGCAGGGACCGGACGGCACGCTCGCGGGAGTCCGCGGCTAGGGCGCCGGAGGTGGAGGTCACCACGGCTGGCTGCTCGGCTCGCGTCATCCTGCCAGCCTATCCGGCCTGTCCGGGCTTCCGCGCTTCTGCCCGAACATGCGCCCGAACGAATGGATGGCCCACCGGCGCTGACGGCGCGGCCGGAGGGGAGCCCTCCGGCCGCGCCGCCCGCCGGTCACTCGTCGGCGGCCTGGGCGGCCGCGGCCACCTTCTTCGCGGCGGTCGTCTTCTTGGCGGCCGTCTTGGTGGCCGTCTTGGTGGCTGCCGTCTTCTTCGCGGTCGTCGTCTTCTTCGCCGCGGTCTTCTTGGCAGCCGTCTTCTTGGCGGCGGTCTTCTTCGCCGGCGCCTTCTTCGCGGCGGCCTTCTTGGCCGTCTTCTTCGCCGGGCCCTTGGCGCGCTTCTCCGCCAGGAGCTCGTAGCCGCGCTCGGGCGTGATCGTCTCGACGTCGTCGTCACGGCGCAGCGTGGCGTTGGTCTCGCCGTCCGTCACGTACGGGCCGAAGCGGCCGTCCTTGACCACGACCGGGCGCTCGCTGACCGGGTCGGTGCCCAGCTCCTTCAGCGGCGGCTTGGCCGCGGCGCGCCCGCGCTGCTTGGGCTGGGCGTAGATGGCGAGGGCCTCGTCCAGCGTGATGCTGAAGAGCTGGTCCTCGGTCTCCAGCGACCGCGAGTCGGTGCCCTTCTTCAGATACGGGCCGTAGCGGCCGTTCTGCGCGGTGATCTCGACGCCCTCGGCGTCGGTGCCCACCACACGCGGCAGCGACATCAGCCGGAGCGCGTCGTCGAGGGTGACCGTGTCCAGGGACATCGACTTGAAGAGCGAGGCGGTGCGCGGCTTGACCGCGTTCTTGCCGGTCTTCGGGGTGCCCTCGGGAAGGATCTCGGTGACGTAGGGGCCGTAGCGGCCGTCCTTGGCGACGATCTGGTGACCGGTGCCGGGGTCGGTGCCGAGCTCGAAGTCCCCGCTGGGCTTGGCGAGCAGCTCCTCGGCGTACTCGACGGTCAGCTCGTCGGGTGCGAGGTCGTCGGGGACGTCGGCGCGCTGGTGGCCCTCGGCGTCCTTCTCGCCGCGCTCGACGTACGGGCCGTAGCGGCCGACGCGCAGCACGATGTCGTTGCCGACGGGGAAGGAGGACACCTCGCGGGCGTCGATCGCACCGAGGTCGGTGACGAGCTCCTTGAGGCCGCCGAGGTGGTCGCCGTCGCCGTTGCCGGCCTCGGCGGCGCCGCCCGCGGCGCCCTCGGTGCCCTCGCCGAAGTAGAACCGGCGCAGCCACGGCACGGCCTGGGCCTCGCCGCGGGCGATGCGGTCGAGGTCCTCCTCCATGGAGGCGGTGAAGTCGTAGTCGACGAGCCGGCCGAAGTGCTTCTCCAGCAGGTTGACGACGGCGAAGCTCAGGAAGGACGGGACGAGCGCCGTGCCCTTCTTGAAGACGTAGCCGCGGTCGAGGATGGTGCCGATGATCGACGCGTAGGTCGACGGGCGGCCGATCTCCCGCTCCTCCAGCTCCTTGACCAGCGAGGCCTCGGTGTAGCGGGCGGGGGGCTTGGTGGCGTGGCCGTCGGCCGTGATCTCCTCGGCCGCCAGCGGGTCGCCCTCGGCGACCTGCGGGAGGCGGCGCTCGCGGTCGTCGAGCTCGGCGTTCGGGTCGTCCGCGCCCTCCACGTAGGCCTTCATGAAGCCGTGGAAGGTGATGGTCTTGCCGGAGGCGCTGAACTCGGCCTGACGGCCGTCGCTCGCCCGGCCGCCGATCCTGACGGTGACCGAGTTGCCGGTCGCGTCCTTCATCTGGGAGGCGACGGTCCGCTTCCAGATCAGCTCGTAGAGGCGGAACTGGTCGCCGGTCAGACCGGTCTCGGCGGGCGTGCGGAAACGATCACCCGAAGGCCGGATCGCCTCGTGCGCCTCCTGGGCGTTCTTGACCTTGCCGGCGTACGTGCGCGGCTTCTCCGGCAGGTAGTCGGCGCCGTAGAGCTGGGTGACCTGCGCACGGGCCGCGTTCACGGCGGTGTCGGACAGCGTCGTGGAGTCCGTACGCATATAGGTGATGAAGCCGTTCTCGTACAGCTTCTGGGCCACCTGCATGGTGGCCTTCGCACCGAAGCCCAGCTTGCGCGAGGCCTCCTGCTGCAGCGTCGTCGTACGGAACGGGGCGTACGGGGAGCGGCGGTACGGCTTGGACTCGACCGAGCGCACCGCGAAGGAGGTGTCGGCGAGGGCGGCGGCCAGCGCGCGGGCGGCGGCCTCGTCCAGGTGGAGCACCTGGGCGGCGTCCTTCAGCTGACCGTTCGAGCCGAAGTCGCGGCCCTGGGCCACGCGCCGGCCGTCGACCGAGGACAGGCGGGCGGTGAGGGTCGCGGGGTCGCTGTTGTCACCGGAGCGGCCGGTGCCGAAGGTGCCCGTGAGGTCCCAGTACTCGGCGGAGCGGAAGGCGATGCGCTCGCGCTCCCGCTCGACGACGAGGCGGGTGGCCACGGACTGCACGCGGCCGGCCGACAGCCGCGGCATGACCTTCTTCCACAGGACCGGCGAGACCTCGTAGCCGTAGAGGCGGTCGAGGATGCGGCGGGTCTCCTGGGCGTCGACGAGCTTCTTGTTCAGCTCGCGCGGGCTGGCGACGGCGGCCTGGATCGCGTCCTTGGTGATCTCGTGGAAGACCATGCGGCGGACGGGGACCTTGGGCTTGAGGACTTCCTGCAGGTGCCAGGCGATGGCCTCGCCCTCGCGGTCCTCATCGGTGGCGAGGAAGAGCTCGTCGGACTCGGCCAGCAGCTCCTTGAGCTTCTTGACCTGGTCCTTCTTGTCGTGGTTCACGACGTAGATCGGCTGGAAGTCCTTCTCGACGTTGACGCCGAGGCGGGCCCAGGACTCGCCCTTGTACTTCGCCGGGACCTCGGCGGCCCCGTTCGGCAGGTCACGGATGTGCCCGACGCTCGCCTCGACGACGTATCCGGGGCCGAGGTAGCCCTTGATCGTCTTCGCCTTGGCAGGCGACTCGACGATGACGAGTCGGCGGCCGCCCTTTGCGGTCTCGCTGGTCGGGGACAACTTCGCTCTTCTTCCGGTCGGCACTCGGTGTGGGCGCTGCGGTGACGCTGCGGAGTGTGACGGTACATCCCGCCCCCGTGTCAAACGGAAAAAGCCCGCAACGCCACTCGAACGGTAACCCGATGTACGTTCTAACCAGCACGGTATCCAACATCACACTCTTAGGGTCGTAATGAAGGCTACGTCCACTCCGCCCCCGGTGCCGCGCTTCACAGGGCCCTGGCCAAGGGTGTGACGGCGGAGGGCCGGACGGCGGGCCGCGCGCCGCAAGGGCGCGGGCTTGGACCCGAAAGAGTCACGGAAGCCCCGGACGATCCTTGACATGGCCCTGCCCGAGATGTCGGACGCACATGCGTCCGGACGGACCGCGGGCAACAGGTTGTCCTGAAAACGATGTCCAGAATTGGGGCCCGCAAACACCGGCGGGGCGTGTGACCGGTCACGCGCCCCGCGGTGCGCCGGCCGCCCGCGGGCCGGGCGGCGGCCCTCCCCGCCGGGTGCGGCTATGCCGGGTCCGGCTATGCCGAGTGCAGTATGCCGAGTGCGGCTATTCCGCCACAGGCGTCAGGAAGCCCTGCTCGACGAGCATCCTGATCGACTCCGGCGTCCGGTCCCGCAGCAGCACCGGGTCCTCGCCGATCAGCTGGGCGATGGCGTCGAGGATCCGCCCCGCGCTCAGGGAGCCGTCGCACACGCCCGCGAAGCCCGCGCCGACGGTGTCCACCTTGGTGGCCCGCCGCATGCCGCGGTTCTGGCGAAGCACCACGTGCTCGGGGTCCTCCGCGCCCGGCAGGCCGACCTGCTCCTGCACGACCTCGTCGGCCAGGGCGAAGCGGGCGGCGAGCAGCCCGGCGTCGTCGTGCGCGCGCAGGAAGTCCTGCCGGTCGAAGTGGGCGCGGACGGCCGGGCCGAGCGGCTGCTCGACCGGGTGCGGCCATTCCTCGGCGACCACCGACGGCCGGTCGGAACCCGACTTGCGCAGCGTGATCCAGCCAAATCCGATGCCCTTGGTCTTGCGGGCCTCGAACTCCTCCAGCCAGGCGTCGTAGCGGGCCGCGTACTCCTCCGGGCCGGCGCGGTGGTCCCCCGCGTCGCGCAGCCACAGCTCGGCGTACTGGGCGACGTCCTGCACCTCGCGCTGGACGATCCAGGCGTCGCAGCCGCGCGGCACCCAGGAGGAGAGCCGCTCGCGCCAGTCCTCGCCCTCCACGTGCTGCCAGTTGGCGAGCAGCTGGAGGTGGCCGCCGTCGTTGAGCCGGTCGGCCGACTGCTGGACGAGGGTGCGGCACAGGTCGTCGCCGCCCATGCCGCCGTCGCGGTAGGTCAGGCGGGCGCCGGGCGAGATGACGAAGGGCGGGTTCGAGACGATCAGGTCGAAGGTGTCCTGGGCGACCGGCTCGAAGAGCGAGCCCTCGCGCAGGTCGGCCTCCGCGGCGCCGGACAGCTCCAGGGTGAGCCGCGTGATCTGCAGGGCGCGCGGGTTGAGGTCCGTCGCCGTCACGCGCGTAGCGTGCTGGCTCGCGTGCAGCGCCTGGATGCCGGAGCCCGTGCCCAGGTCGAGGGCGCTCGCGACGGGCGTGCGGACGGTGAGCCCGGCGAGGGTGGTCGAGGCGCCGCCGACGCCGAGGACGAGCTGCGAGCGGTCGACTCCCGAGGGGCCGGTCCCGCCCCCCGCGATGCCGCCGGCGCCGCCGACCGCACAGCCGAGGTCGGAGACGATCCACCAGTCCTGGCCCTCCGGGCCGCCGTACGGGCGCACGTCCACGGTGGCGCGCACGGAGTCCCCGTCGCGGACGAGCCAGCCGCCGGCGAGGCAGTCCTCGACGGGCAGCGCGGCCGCGGCGCGCGCGTACGGGGCCGGGCACTGCAGCAGGAAGAGCCGGACGAGCGTCGCCAGCGGGCTGTCGCCGCGCGTGGCGCGCAGGGCGGGCACCGTCTCGCTGCGGGCGAGCGCGGCGTAGGCGGGGGCGCCCAGCAGGTCGAGGAGGCCGTCGGCGGTGAAGGCGGCGGCGAGCAGGGCGTCGCGCAGCCGGGAGGTGCGCGCGCGGTCGGCGGCGGGAAGGAGCGTACTCACGGGACCATTGTCGGGGGCGGCACCGGCAAACGACGAAAGCGGCGGGGTGCGGCGTCGCGTCCGCGGGGACGCGACGCCGCAGCCCGCCGTTCGGCCGGCCGGTTCTCCGGGTCCGGATCTCCGGGGTCCGGTTCTCCGGGACCGTTCTCCGGGATCGTCGCCGGGGCCCGGTCCTCCGGAGTGCGGTCCTCCGGGTCAGCTCTTCGCGGGCGACGGGGAGAGCGAGTTCTTCTGGCAGCCCGGCTGCTTGGCCATGGCCTTGCCGACGTCGCCCGACTGCAGCTTCTTGAGCGCCTCGGAGCTCTGGCCGCTGAGCTTGGCGACGTCCCCGCCGATGCCCCTCAGCCCCTCGCCGAACTTGGTCTTGTCGCCGGTGTCGAGGGCGTCACTCCGCTTCTTCAGGTTCGCGTACGCCGCGGAGAGGTCGTTGAGCGCCTTGACGGCGTTCTTCTGGCTGGTCTCGCCGTCCTTGACGGGCGGCGCGCCCGCGTCCTGCACCGCGTTGGCGAGCGCCTTGTACGCGTCGACGCTAACCTGGAAGGCCGCGGAGTCGGTCTGCTGGACCTTCTTGGAGTCCTCCTCGGTCTGGACGCTCGCGATCGACTGGTTCGCGTCCAGAATCTTCTTCACCTGGGGCTGCATCTGGTCGCAGACCTTCATGGCCCAGGCGTCGAGCTTCTTGTTGCCCTCGTCGTCGCCGCCGCAGCCGGTCAGCGCCAGCAGGAGCGCCGTACCGCCGGACAGTGCGGCCGCAAGCTTCTTGTTCACCGGATCGGTCCCTTCGATGGCTCTCGGCCCGGAACTTACACGTCCGAGCGGGACCGCCCAGGAGGCGAGCACACCATATGCCTCCTTTTGAAGCCATTTGCACCAAGCGCAGCGTGGCATTCACCGCACAGGGAAGGGGAGGGGGAACCGAACGCGGGTGAACGACGTGCCCTGCACGCCGCCCACCCGGATCCGGAGTACCGGAGCGTCAGTTCTTCACGGCTCCTTACGGCTCTTTACGACTCCTTACGACACCACCGCCGGATCGGCGGGCTTCGCCGCCCGGTCGGCGTTCCCGTCGTCGCCCACCGCGACCCCGCGCCGCTTGGAGACGTACACCGCACCGACGATGACGACGATCGCCAGCACCGCGATCCCGATCCGCAGGCCGTTGTTGGCGTCGACGCCGTAGGAGAACTTGACCACCGCGGGGGCGATCAGCAGCGCCACCAGGTTCATCACCTTCAGCAGCGGGTTGATGGCCGGGCCGGCGGTGTCCTTGAACGGGTCGCCGACCGTGTCGCCGATGACCGTCGCCGCATGCGCCTCGCTGCCCTTGCCGCCGTGGTGGCCGTCCTCCACCAGCTTCTTGGCGTTGTCCCAGGCGCCACCGGAGTTGGCGAGGAAGACGGCCATCAGGGTGCCGGTGCCGATGGCCCCCGCCAGGTACGAGCCGAGCGCGCCGACGCCGAGCGAGAACCCGACGGCGATGGGCGCCATCACGGCCAGCAGGCCGGGCGTGGCGAGTTCGCGCAGCGCGTCCTTGGTGCAGATGTCCACCACGCGGCCGTACTCCGGCTTCTCGCTGTAGTCCATGATCCCGGGGTGCTCGCGGAACTGCCGCCGCACCTCGTAGACCACCGCGCCCGCCGACCGCGACACGGCGTTGATCGCCAGCCCGGAGAAGAGGAAGACGACGGCGGCTCCGAGGACGAGCCCGACGAGGTTGTTGGGCTGCGAGATGTCCAGACTCAGGCCCAGCTCACCGGATTTCGCGTGCACGTCCTTCACCGCGGTGGCGATGGCGTCGCGGTACGAGCCGAAGAGCGCCGACGCGGCCAGGACGGCCGTGGCGATGGCGATGCCCTTCGTGATGGCCTTGGTGGTGTTGCCGACCGCGTCGAGGTCGGTGAGCACCTGCGCGCCGGCGCCCTCGACGTCACCGGACATCTCGGCGATGCCCTGGGCGTTGTCGGAGACCGGGCCGAAGGTGTCCATGGCGACGATGACGCCCACGGTCGTCAGCAGGCCGGTACCGGCGAGCGCGACGGCGAACAGGGCCAGCATGATGGACGTGCCGCCGAGCAGGAACGCCCCGTAGACGCCCAGCCCGATGAGCACGGCCGAGTAGACGGCCGACTCCAGGCCGATGGAGATGCCGGCGAGGACGACCGTCGCCGGGCCGGTCAGGGACGTCTTGCCGATGTCCCGCACGGGCCGCCGGCTCGTCTCCGTGAAGTAGCCCGTGAGCTGCTGGATGAGCGCGGCGAGGACGATGCCGATGGCCACCGCCACGAGCGCGAGCACCCTCGGGTCGCCCGCGTGGCCGCGGATCGCCTCGTCCCCGATGCCCTTCAGGTCGGCGTAGCTGGAGGGGAGGTACGCGAACACCGCGACGGCCACCAGGGCGAGCGATATGACGGCCGAAATGAAGAACCCGCGGTTGATCGCGGTCATCCCGCTGCGGTCGGCGCGGCGCGGCGCGACCGCGAAGATGCCGATCATCGCCGTGAGCACGCCGATCGCGGGGACGAGCAGGGGGAAGGCGAGCCCCGCGTCGCCGAAGGCGGCCTTGCCGAGGATCAGCGCGGCGACCAGCGTCACGGCGTACGACTCGAACAGGTCGGCGGCCATGCCGGCGCAGTCGCCGACGTTGTCGCCCACGTTGTCCGCGATGGTGGCGGCGTTGCGGGGGTCGTCCTCGGGGATGCCCTGTTCGACCTTGCCGACGAGGTCGGCGCCGACGTCGGCCGCCTTGGTGAAGATGCCGCCGCCGACCCTCATGAACATCGCCAGCAGCGCCGCGCCGAAGCCGAAGCCCTCCAGCACCTTGGGCGCGTCGGCCGCGTACACGAGCACCACGCAGGAGGCGCCCAGCAGGCCGAGCCCCACGGTGCACATCCCGACGACGCCACCCGTCCGGAACGCAATCTTCATGGCCTTGTGGGAAACGGCCGTCAGATCCTTGTCGGGCTCGCCCTGGGCCGGAGTGGCCTCGCGGGCCGCCGCGGCGACCCGCACATTGCTGCGCACGGCGAGCCACATGCCGATATAGCCGGTGGCCGCCGAGAAGAGCGCTCCGATCAGGAAGAAGACCGAACGCCCGATGCGCTGCGACCAGTTGTCGGCCGGCAGGAGCATCAGGAGGAAGAACACCGCCACGGCGAATACGCCGAGGGTGCGCAACTGCCGTGCGAGATAGGCGTTCGCTCCCTCCTGCACCGCCGCCGCGATCCTTCTCATGCTGTCGGTTCCCTCGCCCGCCGCGAGGACCTGCCGCACCAGGGCGACGGCGACCACGAGCGCCGCGAGTGCGACGGCCGCGATCACGATCACCATGGTGCGGTTGCCCTGGGTGAGTTCGGCCGCGAGATTCCGGGTGAAGTCGAGCTGTTGAAAGTCCACCTGTCGAGGGGTGAAGGGCCCCGCCATTCGTCCTCCCTAGACGTTTGGCACATGGGCGCGCAGCTGATCCGCGATCGCTGAAGGGAGATCACGGGACAGCGGCCACGCTCAGGCGTCCTGAGCTCAAGATGGACGGATTGTAGGGAGCATGGCGAGATCAAAACAGAGCGCGGCAAATGGAATTGGCCTGTGCAAGTGAAGATCGAGTGAATGATCCGCCGGATAAACGATCGCGGGCGGAGATCCGGAACGGCGATCAATGGCAATCAGCAGTGATCGGTGACGATCCGGGGAAAGGCGGCCGGCGCGAGATCCATTCCGGAAGATCGCCGGAATCGGCGGACCGACGGAATCAGCCGGGAGATCAATGGGCCCGGAGGGAAGGATCCACGGGGCCCGCGGCGATCACCGGCCACGCGGCGCCGCCGGATGCGGAAGGGCGGCGAAAAGATCGCGGAATTATGGCTGCTCGGCGCACGGAGAGCCGGTGAATCGTGCGACGGCCGTCCAGCGGGCGTCGTCGGAACGGCCGCACGGGGCAGCCGGGAGTTACGGCCGTCCGAGGAGGGCCGAATACGGCGATGCGCCCGGACGGGCTACGGCGTCACGGCCGCGGGAGCGATCGGCCAGCTCATCCGGATCAGACCGCCGCGCTCGTCCGCCGTCACCTCGACGTCGTCGACCAGGCCGCTGATGACCGCGAGGCCCATGTCGTCCTCGTTGTCGGCAGCGCCCTCCTCGGGGCCGCCGGCGGCGCGCTCCGAGCCGTTCGCGGCAGCGAGCGCCTCCGGTGCGGGGGCGTCGTCCCCGACCTCGATGGAGAACTTCTTCTCGTCCTCGATCAGCGTCACCCGGACGGGGGTGGTCACCTCATTGCTGATGTGCAGCCCCACCGCGCGCGAGCAGGCCTCGCCCACGGCGAGCCGGACCTCGTCCAGCACGGCCTCGTCCACGCCGGCACGGCGCGCCACCGCGGCCGCCACCAGCCGGGCGGTCCGGACATGCTCGGGAAGGGCACTGAAGAGCAGTTCGACGGTGGCCATGCCATCCCCCTCGGTCGTACGTGCCCTCTCCCCCTCATCCGGAAAAGGGCGGACTCACGAGGGGGCCGGACCCGCGAGCCCGGGTGCCCCCCGCGTGACAGTCTTCCCCGGCGACCTCAGTCGGTCGCCTGCACCGCGTCCTCGACCGAGGTGTGGATGGGGAACACCTTGGTGAGGCCGGTGATACGGAAAATCTTGAGAATGCGCTCCTGGTTGCAGACCAGGCGCAGCGAGCCCTCGTGGGCACGCACCCGCTTCAGCCCGCCGACCAGGACGCCGAGCCCGGTGGAGTCGAGGAAGTCGACGCCCTCCATGTCCACGACGAGGTGATAGCTGCCGTCGTTGACAAGCTCGACCAGCTGCTCACGCAGCTTGGGCGCGGTGTACACATCAATCTCGCCACCGACCCGGACAACCGTACGGTCGCCTACGGTCTCGGTCGACAGGGACAGGTCCACGGATCCTCCAGCACCTTGCATCGAGCGGTCGCCCCCCATGGATCGGCAGCCGCGATGGCATTCAATCACTTACCGGCAGGCGCGCACGACGCCTTGACGCCATTGTCCGTCACGCCAGTGACACACTCGGTGCCGATGGCCAACGATCAACTCCCGCCGGAGGCGGGCGTACATCCCGCTCCCCGGACAGTCCTCGACCGACTGACCGCCGGGGCCGACAGGGCTGCACGCATCACTCATACGGAGCACTTGCCCCCGCGTCCCGGACGTCATGCCCCCTGGCCTGAGAAGATCCGGCCGGAAGTGGCGGAAGCCATCCGGATGGCGGGCATCGAGCGGCCGTGGGCCCATCAGGCGCTCACCGCCGAGCACGCGCTGCGCGGCGAATCGGTGGTCGTGGCCACCGGAACGGCCTCCGGAAAGTCCCTCGCGTACCTGGCGCCGGTCCTCAGCGCCCTGCTGGACGGCTCGGAGGCCCCGAACGGCCGCGGGGCGACCGCGCTCTACCTCGCCCCCACCAAGGCCCTCGCCGCCGATCAGCGGCGCGCCGTGAAGGCCCTCGCCGGGCCCCTGGGCAAGGGCGTACGGCCCGCCGTCTACGACGGGGACACCCCCGTCGAGGAGCGGGAGTGGGTGCGTCAGTACGCCAATTACGCGCTCACCAACCCCGACATGCTCCACCGCTCGATCCTGCCCGCCCACCCCAAGTGGTCCTCCTTCCTGCGTGCCCTGCGCTACGTCGTCATCGACGAGTGCCACACCTACCGGGGCGTCTTCGGCTCGCACGTCGCCCAGGTGCTGCGCCGGCTCCGGCGTGTCTGCGCCCGCTACGGGGCCGATCCTGTCTTCCTCCTCGCCTCGGCCACCTCCTCCGATCCGGCCACCGCGGCAGGCCGCCTGACGGGCGTTCCGGTGGTGGAGATCACCGAGGACGCCTCCCCGCGCGGCGAGCTGGTCTTCGCCCTCTGGGAGCCGCCCCTCACCGAGCTCCACGGCGAGCGCGGAGCCCCCGTGCGCCGCACCGCCACCGCCGAGAGCGCCGAGCTCCTCACCGACCTCGTCGCCCAGGGCGTCCGCACCGTCGCCTTCGTGCGGTCACGGCGCGGCGCCGAGCTCATCGCCCTGATCGCCCAGGAGCGCCTCGCGGCCGTAAACCGCTCCCTGCCCGGGCGTGTCGCCGCCTACCGCGGCGGCTACCTCCCCGAGGAGCGCCGCTCCATCGAGCGCGCCCTGCACAGCGGCGAGCTGCTGGGCCTGTCCGCCACGACCGCCCTGGAACTCGGCGTCGACGTCGCCGGCCTCGACGCCGTCCTCCTGACCGGCTATCCGGGCACACGGGCCTCCCTGTGGCAGCAGGCCGGCCGCGCGGGCCGTACGGGCCGGGGAGCCCTCGCCGTGCTGGTCGCCCGCGACGACCCCCTGGACACCTATCTCGTCCACCACCCCGAGGCGCTCTTCCGGCAGCCCGTGGAATCCACCGTCCTCGATCCCGACAACCCCTACGTCCTCGCCCCCCATCTGTGCGCCGCGGCCGCCGAGCTCCCACTCACCGAGGCCGACCTGTCCCTGTTCGGGCCCGAGACGCCGGGCCTGCTCGCCCAGCTCGAAGCGCGCAAGCTGCTGCGCCGCCGCGGCGCCGCCTGGCACTGGACCCGGCGCGAGCGCGCCGCCGACCTCACCGACATCCGGGGCGGCGGGGGCTGCCCCGTCCAGGTCGTGGAGGAGGGCACCGGGCGGCTGCTGGGCACCGTGGACGCGGGGGCCGCCCACGCCTCCGTCCACGAAGGCGCGGTCCACCTCCACCAGGGCCGCACCTACCTCGTCCGCCGGCTCGACCTGGAGGACTCCGTCGCCCTCGTCGAGCAGGCCGACCCGCCGTACTCCACGACGGCCCGCGACACGACTGCCGTCTCCATCCTGGAGACCGGCGCCGAGATCCCCTGGGGGGCGGCGCGGCTGTGCTTCGGCTCGGTCGAGGTGACCAACCAGGTCGTCTCGTTCCTCCGCCGCCGGCTCATCACCGGCGAGGTCCTCGGCGAGTCCAAGCTGGACCTGCCGCCGCGTACGCTGCGCACCCGCGCCGTGTGGTGGACCGTCACCGAGGACCAGCTCGACGAGGCCCGGATCGCCCCCGAGGCCCTCGGAGGCGCCCTGCACGCCGCGGAACACGCCTCCATCGGCATGCTCCCCCTCTTCGCCACCTGCGACCGCTGGGACATCGGCGGCGTCTCCGTCCCCCTGCACCCCGACACGCTCCTGCCGACCGTCTTCGTCTACGACGGCCACCCCGGTGGCGCGGGCTTCGCCGAGAGGGCCTTCCACACCGCCGCGGGCTGGCTCACCGCCACGCGCGAGGCGATCGCCGCCTGCGAGTGCGACACCGGCTGCCCCTCCTGCGTCCAGTCCCCCAAGTGCGGCAACGGCAACGACCCTCTCGACAAGCGGGCCGCCATACGCCTCCTGGCCCGGCTCCTCAGGGACGCCCCGAAGGACGGGTGAGCCGCACGAACGCAACGGGATCGACCCCCGCGGCCTCCGCGGGCCCCGCCCGCGACCGCACCCGGACGGCGTACGGCCCCGCCCTCGCCTCGGCCGCGACCTCGGCGATCTCGCCGCTCACGGCGCAGCGCACCACTCTCGCCCCCTGGGCGGCGGCCACCCGCCGGGCGAGGCCGCACGCGGTCTCCTGCCCGTCGAGGGCGTGGTCGGCCGCCGCCAGCGCCGACAGGTCCGCCGCACCGCCGGCGCGATGGCGGGCCACCACTGCCTGCCCCATGGCCAGCACCGCCGCGAACACCGCGCAGAGCGCGGCGGTCGCGACCGCCACCCACACCGTCGCCACGCCCCGGTCACCGCACCGTCTCCTCCGCAAGGGCCACCGCCTCTCCGCCCAGCCTGAGGGCCAGCGGACCGGCCGCCCGGGCCTCGACCCGCACCCGTACGAGATCGCCCTCGCGCATGACGGCGATGCGGGAACCCGGCGGCGCGGCGGACCGCGCCGATGCGACCGCGACGCCCACGGGATCGGACCGGGCCGCCGCCCGGGCCCCCGCCCGGGCGGCGTCCACGCACTGGATCTGCGCGCCGGCCGCCGTCAGCCCCCAGATCAGGGCCGCACCGAACAGGACCAGGGCCGGGAGCGCCATCGCGGCCTCGGCGGTCACATACCCACCGTCAGAGTCCGCGCGGGCACGGCGACTCGATGCCGCTTCACGCTCCGGGTCCGGCAGGCCGTCAGAACGGCGCATTGAGCGCCCTCCCGATGAGCCCCTGCATCGCCGCACTGACCGCCCCGCTCGTGACCACCTTGTAGAGCACCGCGGCAAGGGCACAGGCGGCCACGGTGCCGACGGCGTACTCGGCGGTCGACATGCCCGCATCGGCGCCGGCGAGGGCCCGCGGACGGCCGTTCGGCCAGGCCGCCGGCCACAGCCGCGGCCGGTCCGGCACCCACCGCCGTCCCCTTCCGGCGCCCTGCCGCGACCGCGGCGCCTCCCTCCAGACTTTGCGCCCCGGCATCCCTCGCAGGACCATCGGCTTCTCCCCCGTCCGTACGGCCACGACCTTCACTCCACTCACCGTCAATGTCCTTTCGTCAGACCGCTCGCCAGCCCGATCACCACGGGCACCACACCGACCGTCAGGAACGCGGGCAGGAAGCACAGCCCGAGAGGGGCCGTCGCCAGGACGCCCGCGCGCCGGGCCCGTATGCCGGCCGCCCTGCCGCGCCGGGCCCTCAAATGGCCCGCGAGCCGGGACATGGGCTCCACCGCGGGCACCCCCGTCGCCTGGGCCCGCTCCAGGCAGCGGGCGAGCCCCCGGGCGCCGGGGAGGCCGCCCAGACGGCTCCAGGCGGTGGCCGGGTCGCCGCCGAGCCGGACCTCCGCCGCGGCGCGGGCGAGCCGTTCGCCCACCGGGCCGCCCAGGGACGCGCCGACCGCTTCGGCGGCCTCCCGGGGCCCGGCCCCGGCGGCCAGGCACGCCGCCATGAGGTCGGCGGCCAGCGGAAGTTGCCGCTCGATTTCCTCGGCCGGGAGGCCGTCGGGCCCGCCGCTCCGCTTCCGGCGGCGCAGCCATCGCCACATGCCGTAAGCGGCGGCGAGTCCCGCTGCGCAGCCGGCGGCTCCTCCGAGGATGATGACCCCTGCGGCTCCGGCCCCGGCCGCAAGCAGCCCGTCCCGGGTCCCCGGCAGGCGACCGGTCAGGGCACACAGCCGCCGCCCCTTCGCGGCCCTTGCCGGCGCCCCGCCGAACAGCGCGGCGATCCGGCGGCGTACCGTCCGCCTCCTGCGCACGCGGACCGCCACCACCACTGCGCCGAGGGCAGCGATTCCCGGAAGAATCACCATCCACAGGCTGTGGATAACATTCCCCCTCACGGCGCCTTCCCTTCCGCGGGGCCGGGCGCGCCGGAGCCACCGGCCCTTCCGCGCTCCCCCGCAGCCGCCCGTACGATCCGCCCGGTCCAGGCGATACCGGCGGCCTCCAGGAGCCCGCCGACGAGCAGACAGCCCAGCCCGGCCGGGGTGTGCAGCAGCACCCTCAGCGGCGCCGCCCCCAGCGCACTGCCCATCAGCAGCGCGAGCACGGGCAGCAGGGCCAGCATCACCGCGGTGGACCGCGCGCCCGCCAACTGCGACCGCAGTTCCTCCCTTTGGTCCCGCTCGGCGCTCAGAGCCGCCGCGACCCGTTCGAGCCCGGCGGCGAGCCCGGCACCGCCGTCGACGGCTACGCGCCAGCAGGCGGCCACGCCGTGCAGCCCTTCGGCCCCGGGACGGGCGGCCACGGCCCGCAGGGCCTCCGGGACGTCCCCGCCGAACCTCGCCGCCGCCGAGACCGCCGTCCATTGCGGCCCCAAGTCCCCGGCGGGCACACCGGCCAGCGCCTGGCCGGGCTGCCGGCCGGCTCGCAGTTCGCCCGCGACGGTCCCGCACAGCTCGATCACGGCCGCTTCCCGCAGCTCCCTCTCGCGCTGCTCTCCGCGGGCGGCCAGCCACCTGCGGACGAGCGGCACGGCCACCAGCGCCGC
The DNA here is from genome assembly GCF_024519335.1 of Streptomyces telluris. Taxonomy (NCBI): domain Bacteria; kingdom Bacillati; phylum Actinomycetota; class Actinomycetes; order Kitasatosporales; family Streptomycetaceae; genus Streptomyces; species Streptomyces telluris. Next base: position 48,830 of record NZ_JANIID010000020.1, on the reverse strand, counting down.
CAGCAGCGGCAGCACCGACCCGCCCAGCAGACCCACGGCGCCGCCGAGCGGGAGGCACGCCCACTCCTTCCGGGCCCGCGCCCAGCGCCGCAGACGGGCGCCCCACTCGCCCACCAGGGCCGGCGGCCAAGGAGCAGGAGGGACCAGCGACCCGCCGCCCGCGAGCATCAGCCGGGCGCGGCGCAGCTCCCTCCCGGAGCCGCCCGGCGGCCAGGCCGTGAACAGAACGCCCAGCGCGGCAACGCCCGCGAGCGTGGCCGGCGGCAGCGTCCCGGCGGCCGTCACGGCGTCACTCCGCCGCGCTCGCACAGCTCCGCCAGCCGGGCCCAGCCGCGCGCCTCCTGAAAACCGGTCGCCCCCCATACGGCGGCGGGCACCGTGGTGACGAACCCGGCGCCGTCCCGCTCGAGCACATGCACCTCGGCGACGCGCCGACGGCCGCTCCGCTCCCGCACCAGGTGGATCACGACCGACAGCCCGGCCGCCAATTGGCTGTGCAGCGCGGCACGGTCGAGCCCCGCGGTCGAGCCGAGCGCTTCCAGCCGGGCGGGCACGTCCGCCGCGGCGTTCGCGTGCACCGTGCCGCAGCCGCCCTCGTGGCCCGTATTGAGCGCGGCCAGCAGGTCCGTGACCTCCGGGCCGCGGACCTCGCCCACCACCAGCCGGTCCGGCCTCATCCGCAAGGCCTGCCTCACCAGATCCCGCAAGGTGACCAGGCCCATGCCCTCCTGGTTCGCCGGTCTGGTCTCCAGCCGGACGACGTGCGGGTGATCCGGGCGCAGTTCGGCCGAATCCTCTGCGAGGACGATCCGCTCGTCCGCCGCCACGAGCCCCAGCAAAGTGGTCAGCAACGTCGTCTTGCCGGAGCCCGTTCCGCCGCTGACGATGAACGACAGCCGCGCCTCCAGCACCGCCCGCAGCAGCCGGTCCCCGCCCGGCGGCACGGTCCCGGCGGCCGTCAGGTCCGCCAGGGTGAAGGCGCGGGGCCTGACGACCCGCAAGGACAGGCACGTCGAGCCGACGGCGATCGGCGGCAGCACCGCATGCAGCCGGGTCCCGTCGGGAAGCCGCGCGTCGACCCAGGGCCGGGCGTCGTCCAGCCGGCGGCCCGCGATCGCGGCGAGCCGCTGTGCGAGCCTGCGCACCGCCGCCGCATCCGGGAAGGTCACGTCCGCGCGCTCCAGGCCGGCGCCGCGGTCCACCCAGACCTCGTCGGGCGCCGTGACCAGGACGTCCGTGACGTCGGGCTCGGCGAGCAGCCGCTCGAGCGGGCCTGCGCCGATGAGTTCGGAACGCAGCCGGGCCGCGACGCCGAGGATCTCGGCGTCCCCCAGCAGCCTCCCCTCCTGGCGCAGGGCCTCGGCGACCCTGGCGGGCGTGGGCTCGGCGCCGCTCTCGGCCAGCCGCAGCCGCACGGCGTCCAGCAGCCCGGGGCTCATGCCGACGCCCCTTGGGCGGCCTCGAAGCAGGCCCAGAAGTCGGTGCAGAACCGCGCCAGCGGGCCGCGTTCGCCGCCCGGCGGCCTGCCTGCCGCGAGTGCGGACTGCAAGCCCGACTCCGGAGGAAGGGCGCCTGCGAGGGGCAGCCCCAGGAGGCGGGCGATCTCCTCTCCGTCGAGCCCGGAGGTGCGCGGGCCGCGGACGACGACCCGCAGATCGCCGAGGACGGCGCCGACGGCGGCGGCGACGCGGTGCGCCGCGGCCACGGCCCGCAGCTCGGCAGGCACCACCAACAAGCCCGCGTCCAGCTGCCCGAGGGCTTCGAGGGCCGCTTCGTCCAGCCTGCGCGGAAGATCGACGACGACCGCGCCGCCACGGCGGCGCGCGGCGGCCAGCACGGCCTTCATCGCATCGGGCGGCACGGCCGTGCACGGACTCCGGTCCCAGCTGAGCAGGCGCAGCGAGTGGAGCTCGGGCAGGGCCTCTTCCAGGGCGTGGCACGCCACCCGGCCCCGGGAGTCGGCGAAGGCGGGCCAGCGCAGCCCCTCGGCCCTCTCGCCCCCGAGCAGGACGTCGAGGCCGCCGCCCAAGGGGTCGCCGTCGATGAGCATGGTGCGCCGCCCGGCGCCCGCCGCACCGACGGCGAGCGCGCACGCGAGCGTGCTCGCCCCCGCGCCGCCCCGCCCGCCGATCACCCCGACGGTGAGGGCGGGCCGCCCGGCCCCCTCGACGGCATCGGCGATCCGCTCCACGAGCCTGCCCTCGCAGCCGGGCAGCAGCGCCACGTCCCGGGCGCCGATCTCCATGGCCAGCCGCCACACTCCTGCGTCGCCGCGGTCCCGGCCGACGAGCAGCACCGCCTCCCCGTGCGCCGCGAGGCGGGATCCGCGCAGCCGGCGGGCGCAGTCCTCACCGACCAGGATCAGCGGCGGATCCTGCCCCGCGCCTCGGCGCGCCGGTGCCCCGTGCGCCACTTCGGGCACTGCTCCGGCCGCCGCGCACAGGCGCAACAGGTCGTCGAGCAGCTCCTCGTCCTCGGCGATGATCAGTGGGCCGCGCCGCCTCCTGCCGGCGGCGGGCGGCCAATCGGATGCGCTGGATCCGGCCACGGCGTCCTCCCCGTCTCACTGCGCGCTCTCGCATCCGCGGACATCGCGGAAGAGCGCGGGGGAATCACCGTGCAGGGAACTGGAAAATAATGTGGATCTTGGTCAAAAACTGTGGACAACTCAACCGCTGTGAATATCCCGGTCACCTATACCGGTGACTTCCGGAGAGCAGCCCACCGATTACGCTGCGTAGCGTGTATGAAGGAGGGGAGGCAGCCGCCGAGCGGGCGGCGCGGGAGCGAGGAATGCCGGGTGGGGCCCTGCAAAAGGCATCCGGACATGCGACGACCCCCGCCGGGGGGGAGAGCGGGGGTCGTCCCCACGGCCGACTCGGGGGGGGAGGAGTCGGACCGGGTTAGACACGGTCGCGAACGATCCGTGACTTCCATGGTGTACCCGAGAGCCTTCTCAGGCAAACCCACACGCCTCAGCTTACGCCGAATGGAGGGCGCCTATGCTCGGCACCGTGGAAAACCACTCGTTGCCCCGGACAGCCGCGTTCTTTGATCTGGACAAGACGGTCATTGCGAAGTCGAGCACGCTCACCTTCAGCAAGTCGTTCTACCAAGGTGGCTTGATCAACCGACGAGCCGTGCTGCGCACCGCATACGCGCAGTTCGTCTTCCTCGCCGGCGGAGCCGACCACGATCAGATGGAGCGGATGCGCGAGTATCTCTCGGCGCTCTGCAGGGGCTGGAATGTCCAGCAGGTCCGCGAGATCGTCGCCGAGACCCTGCACGAACTCATCGACCCGATCATTTACGACGAAGCCGCCTCCCTCATCGAAGCACACCACACCGCCGGGCGCGATGTGGTCATTGTCAGCACCTCGGGCGCCGAGGTCGTCGAGCCCATCGGCGAACTCCTGGGCGCCGACCGCGTGGTCGCCACCCGCATGGTCGTCGAGAACGGCGCCTTCACCGGCGAAGTGGAGTACTACGCCTACGGCCCCACCAAGGCCGAGGCCGTCAAGGAGCTCGCCGAATCCGAGGGATACGACCTCTCCCGCTGCTACGCCTACAGCGACTCGATCACCGACATCCCCATGCTCGAAACCGTCGGCCATCCCCACGCGGTCAACCCCGACCGGGCCCTGCGCCGCGAGGCCGCGGCCCGCGACTGGCCGGTTCTCACCTTCAACCGCCCGGTGCGGCTCAAGCAGCGGGTGCCCGCCCTGTCGATGCCCTCGCGTCCCGCCCTCGTCGCCGCGGCCGCGGTCGGCGCCGCCGCAGCCACGGCGGGTCTCGTCTGGCTGGCCGGGAGACGTCGCGAACCAGCCGTCCGCATTGCCCGGATTCAGCATTAAATACAAAGATCTGCGGCTCAGCCTTCCACTTCGACAGTGACAGGAGTAGAAAGGACTTAACGGCCCGCGAGACCAGGGACATCCGGGAGGACGCCCTTCACGCACCACGGCCCCACGGACCGAAGCATGAACGTCGGGCACCCACGCGACGCCGACCCGTCGATTACGGGCCAGCCGCACCAGGTGGCGGGCAAAGTTCCCGGCCTGATGGGCAAATATCGTGCACGCATGGTAACCCGGCGAACATGCCAGCGGCGGTACCGGAATTGACCGGTACCGCCGCAACCCTTTCCGGCGCCTTCGCCGTTCAGGCGGCCCCGCGCTGGAGCGCCTCGCACACGGCCGTGCTCTCCCGTACGCCGAGCTCGACCGCGCGGCCGCAGTGCGCGATCCAGGCCCCGACACCCTCCGGTGTCCCGGAGGCATAGCCGTCGAGGGCCGCCATGTACGCCTCCGCGCCGAGTTCGGCGTGGCCCACCTCGGCCGGGCAGATCGACTTGGGGTCGAGGCCGCTGCCCACCAGCACGATCCGCTCGGCCGTCCGGGCCACGAGCCCGTTGTACGAACCGAAGGGGCGCAGGGCGAGCAGTTCGCCGTGCACGACGGCCGCCGTCACGAGCGCGGGCGCGCCGGTCCCCGCGAGGAGCAGCCCGGCCAGGCCCTCGAGCCGCCCGGCCACCTCCGACGCGCTGGGCACCGCCAGCCGGACCAGCGGCTCCTCGACCGGCTCGCCGGCCAGCCGGGGGCGGCCGACCGTCTCGTCCGGCCGCGTTCCGCCCGCGGCCACCAGGTGCAGCCTGGCCAGCACCCGCAGCGGGGACTGCCGCCACACGCTCAGCAGCTGCCCGGCCTCGGCGGTCAGCCGGAGGGCCGCACCCACGGTCCGCGCCTCGCCCTCGACGCCGAAGTCGGTGCGGCGGCGCACCTCTTCGAGCGCCCAGTCGGCGCCGGACAGCGCGGCCGAGCCGCGCGCGCCGCGCAGCGCGGCCTCAGAGGTGATCTCGTTGCTGCGGCGGCGCATCACCCGGTGCCCGTAGACGCGGTCCACGGCTTTGCGCACGGAGTCCACGGCGTCGGCCACTCCGGGGAGCGAAGCCAGGGCGGCGAGCGGATCGGCAGTCGTACTCATGCGTAAGACAGTACGCACTTCGGGTCTACACCCCTCGAACGAGTGGTCTTCTTCACGCGCAGCTCTCACTCCGTGCACCCTCACACCTACGCTTGGTGAACATGAAGATCGCTTTCGTAGGGAAGGGCGGCAGCGGCAAGACCACGCTGTCCTCGCTGTTCATCCGCCACCTCGCCGCTGACCGCGCCTCCGTCGTCGCGGTGGACGCCGACATCAACCAGCACCTCGGCGCGGCGCTCGGGCTGGACGAGGAGGAGACCTCCGCACTGCCCGCGATGGGCGCTCAGCTGCCCTTGATCAAGAACTATCTGCGCGGCAGCAATCCGCGCATCACCTCCGCCGAGACCATGATCAAGACGACTCCTCCGGGCGAGGGCTCGCGCCTGCTGCGCATCGGCGAGGACAACCCGGTCTACGACGCGTGCGCCCGGCCCGTCGAGCTCGACGGCGGCGCCGTGCGCCTGATGGTGACGGGGCCCTTCACCGAATCCGACCTCGGGGTCGCCTGCTACCACTCCAAGGTCGGGGCGGTCGAGCTGTGCCTGAACCACCTGGTGGACGGCCCCGGCGAGTACGTCGTGGTCGACATGACCGCCGGAAGCGACTCCTTCGCCTCGGGCATGTTCACCCGCTTCGACATGACGTTCCTGGTCGCGGAGCCCACCCGCAAGGGCGTGTCCGTCTACCGGCAGTACAAGGAGTACGCACGCGACTTCGGCGTCTGCCTGAAGGTCGTGGGCAACAAGGTGCAGGGCCCCGACGACGTCGACTTCCTGCGCGAGGAGGTGGGCGAGGACCTGCTGGTGACCTTCGGCCACTCCGACTGGGTGCGGGCGATGGAGAAGGGCCGGCCCCCCCGCTTCGGCCTGCTCGAAGAGCACAACCACCAGGCGCTGCGGACCCTGCGCGAGACGGCGGACGGCTCGTACGGACTGCGGGACTGGCAGCGCTACACCCGCCAGATGGTGCACTTCCACCTGAAGAACGCGGAGAGCTGGGGCAACGCGAAGACGGGCGCCGACCTGGCGGCTCAGGTCGACCCCGCCTTCGTCCTGGACGAGCGCTGGGCGACTAGCCCGCAGCCCGCCTGACGCGCCGGGCGGCGGGGAAGCGCTCCCAGCCGCCCTTGGGCGCCTTGCCCACGTCGAGCGTGCGCAGTTCCGCGAGGAGCCTGCTGTCCTGCGCGTCGAGCCAGTCGGCCAGTTGCCGGAAGGACACGCAGCGCACCTCCTCCTTGGTGCAGACGGTTTTGATGGTGCTCTCCACCGCCCGCATATAGGTGCCGCCGTTCCAGGACTCGAAGTGGTCGCCGATGAAGAACGGCGCCCTGTTGCCGCGGTAGGCGCGGCGGAATCCCGAGAGCAGACCGTCGCGCATCTGCTTGCCCCAGGCACGGTGCAGGGAGCGGTCGCCGCGGGTCGTCCCGGACTGGTTGGCAAGGAAGTTGTAGTCCATCGAGAGGGTCTCGAAGCCCCGCCCGGGAACCGGGATGTCCTGCAGCGGGAAGTCCCAGAGGCCCTCGATCTTGTGCGGCCAGACCTGCCGGCCGCCCACGGAGCTCGCGTCGTAGCGGAAGCCCATGGTCTTGGCGGCCTTGATGAGGTTGCGCTGGCCTTCGAGGCAGGGGGCGCGGCCGCCGACGAGCTCCTTGGCGTAGTCGAAGGGCAGCGGTTCCTCCTCCTTCAGGCCCGCGTTGGTCTTCCAGCGCCGGACGAGGGAGCGCGCCTGCCGGATCTCGCTCCCCCACTCCTTGGGCGTCCAGGTGCCGACGCCCCGGTCGGGCCCGCAGAAGTGCCCGTTGAAGTGTGTGCCGATCTCGTTGCCGTCCAGCCAGGCGCCACGGAGCTGTTCGACGGTGTCCTTGACCCCTTTGACGGTGTTGAAGCCGATGTCCGAGGCTCCGGCACGGTGTCTGGGCGGCTTGTAGACCCGCCGCTTCCCGGCGGGGAGCATGTACACGCCGCTGAGGAAGTACGTCATCGTGGCGTGGTACTTCTGCCCGACGCGGCGGAAGCGCGAGAACAGGTGCTGCCCGTCCTCGCCCGCGCCGTCCCAGGAGAAGACGACGAACTGCGGCGGCCTGTGACCGGGCTGCAGACGGTCGGGGGCGGGCTGGCCGGGCTGGGGGCCCGTGTCCGCGGTGGAGCCGTCGCCGATGAGGCGGACGGGCCGCCGGGCGGCTTCCGGGTCCACCGAGCCGCGCAGTTCCCCCGGCTCCGCATGACCCGAGCAGCCGGCCGAACCCGTCACCAGGGCGAGGGCCGTGAGAGCGCCCAGCGCCACTTTCCATCCAGCGGCCATCAGCCACCTCTGCCTTCGCTGCTGCCCGATTCGGCGCTTCAACGTCGCACGTGGGGAGCCAACACGCGGGAATGACGAGCAGATGAAATGACGAATTCACTCGATAGACGGAACCGCGCCTTTATTCGACCCGTCATCCTTTCCACTCCTCTTTACTCTCCATTACGATTCGTTTACCGAGAGTTGAGTTAACACCCCGCCACCGCAGCCGCTCCCGCCGCTGCGCGCCGTGTCCACGGCCGCGTCTTCACCGCATTCGCGCCGCCCGACGAAGACGGGAACGACCATGCAGCCTCAGCCCCCATCGACACACCGCCCGCCGGCAGCCGAAGGCAGCGGCCCGCAGGCCCCCGACCAGTCCACCTGGCGCCGGGATCTGTCCGCTTCCCTCGTCATCTTCCTCATCGCCGTCCCGCTCTCCCTGGGCATCGCGCTGGCCACCGGAGCCCCGCTCCAGGCCGGGCTGGTGGCGGCGGCGGTCGGCGGCATCGTCGCGGGCCTGCTGGGGGGCGCGCCGCTCCAGGTGAGCGGCGCCGCAACGGGCCTGGTCGTGGTGACCGCCGAGCTGGTGGGGCAGTACGGCTGGCGGGCCACCTGCGCGATCACGGCCCTCGCGGGCCTGACGCAGTTCGCCCTCGGCGCCGCCCGGGTGGCGCGAGGCGCACTGGCGGTCAGCCCGGCGATCGTGCACGGCGTGCTCGCGGGCATCGGTGTGACGATCGCGCTCGCCCAGCTCCACGTCGTCCTGGGCGACACCCCGAACAGCTCCGCGCTGGAGAATCTGGCCGCGCTCCCCTCGGAGCTGAGCCATCCGCACCCGACGGCCCTGCTGGTCGGAGCCGTCACCGCGGCCGTGCTGGTGGCCTGGCCCCGGCTGCCCGGCCGGGCCGGGCAGTGGCTGCGTACGGTCCCCGCCCCCCTCGCCGCCGTGGCCGCCGCCACCGGCGTGAGCACCGGCATGCATGTGCCCCGCGTCTCCCTCCCCGAGTGGCGCTTGCAGGCGCTGCCCGCCCTGCCGGACGGGCCGGTGCTGGGCATCTTCGCGGCCGTGCTGACGGTGACGCTCGTGGCGAGCATGGAATCCCTGCTCTCCGCCGTGGCCGTGGACCGGCTGCGTGCCGGGCGCGCAGGCATGCAGGAGGGCCCGGCCGACCTCGACCGCGAGCTCGCGGGCCAGGGCGCCGCCAATGTCGTCTCCGGACTGCTGGGCGGCCTGCCGATCGCCGGCGGCGCGATCCGCGGATCGGCGAACGTGGAGGCGGGTGCCGTCTCCCGCAAGTCCACCGTGCTGCACGGGCTGTGGGTGCTGCTCTGCGCCGGCCTGCTCACGACGGTCCTGGAGCTGATCCCTCTGGCGGCCCTGGCCGCTCTGGTGATGGTGGTGGGAGTGAAGATGGTGAGCTTCGCGCACATCAAGCACGTGCAGCGGCACCGCGAGTTCCCCATGTACGCGTCCACGCTCGGGGCCGTGGTGCTGTTCGGCGTCCTGCAGGGGGTCGCCGTCGGCATCGTGGTCACGGCGTTCCTCTCCCTGCGGCGGCTCGCCTACACGCGCATCACCGTGGAGCAGGACGGTGCCGCCCACATGGTCCGCGTCAGCGGCCAGTTGACGTTCCTGGCGGTTCCGCGGCTGAGCCGGGCGCTCGCCCAGATCCCGGCGGGAGCCGTGGTGATCGTCGAGCTGGGCGGCTCCTTCATGGATCACACCGCTTACGACACCCTGCAGTCGTGGACCAATGCCCATCGCGCGCGAGGCGGATGGGTCACCCTCAGGGGCCGGGGCGGGCGGCCGATCGCCGAGCCGGTCAGCACGCACGCGTGCCGCCCCTGGACGCCCTGGCGCAATCACCACTGCACCCGGCCGTCCGTCGCGGCGGACGCCCCCGCGCCGGGCGGCGGGCAGCAACTGCTGGGCGGGGTGAGCGCATTCCAGCGCAACACCGCCCCGCTCGTACGGGACGAGCTGGCACGGCTCGCCCGCGAGGGCCAGTGCCCGACGCAGCTCTTCCTCACCTGCGCCGACTCCCGGCTGGTCACGAGCATGATCACCTCCAGCGGGCCGGGCGACCTCTTCACCGTGCGCAACGTGGGCAATCTGATCCCGCCGCCCGCCACGGACGGCTCCTGCGACTCCGTAGGCGCCGCAGTGGAGTACGCGGTCGAGGTGCTGAAGGTCGGCAGCATCACCGTGTGCGGGCACTCGGGGTGCGGCGCGATGCAGGCGCTGCTCGACTCGGCCGTCCAAAGCACCACGGGCCGGGGCACCACGGGGCGCGCCGGCGACGGCACGGCGTCCGGCGGCAAGGCTGCCGACGGCAGAGCTCCTGCCGACCCGCAGACGCCGCTCGTGCGCTGGCTGCGGCACGGCCGCCCGAGCCTGGCCAGAATGCAGCGGATCGGGCGGCTCGGCCGCGGCGAGGTGGCGATGGCGGACCGCCCCGTGGCGGACGCCCTCGAACGGCTCGCGCTCGTCAACGTGATGCAGCAGCTCGACCACCTGATGGCCCACGACTGCGTCGCCCGCCGGGTGGCCGAGGGGTCGCTCCAGCTCCACGGCATGTACTTCCACGTGGGCGAGGCCCAGGCCTATGTGCTCGACCCGCCCTCGCGCACCTTCACGGCCGTGCGCCCCGAGGTCCTCGACGCCGTCTGACCCCTGCGCCGTCCGGCCGACCATCAGGACTTCTACAGGTCTAAACCAATTTTTACCAACAGCCCTTGTCAGGGTGTGCCCCGGGCTGGTGAGCTATGCCCCGGGACACTACGGGCACCCACCGGGCACAGCACGGTCACCCAACGGGCACCCTGGGAAAGGGAGATGTTGTGAGCAACGAGAGCCTGGCCAACCTCTTGAAGGAGGAGCGCCGCTTCGCACCGCCTGCCGCCCTGGCCGCGAGCGCCAACGTCACCGCGGAGGCGTACGAGCAGGCGAAGGCTGACCGGCTGGGCTTCTGGGCCGCGCAGGCCCGCCGCCTGAGCTGGGAGACCGAGCCGACCGAGACCCTCGACTGGTCGAACCCGCCGTTCGCCAAGTGGTTCGCCGACGGCAAGCTCAACGTCGCGTACAACTGCGTCGACCGCCACGTGGAGAACGGCCTGGGCGACCGCGTCGCGCTGCACTTCGAGGGCGAGCCGGGCGACACCCGCACCATCACCTACGCCGACCTCCAGCGCGAGGTCTCCAAGGCCGCGCACGCCCTCACCGAGCTGGGCGTGAAGGCGGGCGACCGGGTCGCGATCTACCTGCCGATGATCCCCGAGGCCGTCGTCTCGATGCTGGCCTGCGCCCGCATCGGCGCCCCGCACTCGCTGGTCTTCGGCGGCTTCTCCGCCGACGCCCTCGCCACGCGCATCAACGACGCCGACGCCCGCGTCGTCATCACCGCCGACGGCGGCTACCGCCGCGGCAAGCCCTCCGCCCTCAAGCCCGCCGTGGACGAGGCCCTCACCCGCCCCGGCACGGAGAACGTCCGCAGCGTCCTCGTCGTCCGGCGCACCGGCCAGGAGGGCATCGGCTGGACCGAGGGCCGTGACGTGTGGTGGCACGACCTCGTCGACCGCCAGCCCGAGCAGCACACGCCGCAGGCGTTCGACGCCGAGCACCCGCTCTTCATCCTCTACACCTCGGGCACCACGGGGAAGCCGAAGGGCATCCTGCACACCACCGGCGGCTATCTCACCCAGGCGTCGTACACCCACCACGCCGTCTTCGACCTCAAGCCCGAGTCGGACGTGTTCTGGTGCACCGCCGACGTCGGCTGGGTCACCGGCCACTCGTACATCGTCTACGGCCCCCTCAGCAACGGCGCCACCGAAGTGCTCTACGAGGGCACGCCCGACAGCCCGCACCAGGGCCGCTGGTGGGAGATCGTCCAGAAGTACGGCGTCACGATCCTCTACACCGCGCCGACCGCGATCCGCGCCGCCATGAAGTGGGGCGACGACATCCCGGCCAAGTTCGACCTGTCCAGCCTGCGCGTCCTCGGCTCGGTCGGCGAGCCCATCAACCCCGAGGCCTGGGTCTGGTACCGCAAGCACATCGGCGCCGACCGCACCCCGGTGGTCGACACCTGGTGGCAGACGGAGACCGGCAGCATCATGATCAGCCCGCTGCCCGGTGTCACCGACACCAAGCCGGGCTCGGCGCAGGTGCCCCTCCCCGGCATCGCCGCCACCGTCGTCGACGACGAGGCCCACGAGGTGCCCGACGGCCACGGCGGCTATCTCGTCCTCACCGAGCCGTGGCCCTCGATGCTCCGCACCATCTGGGGCGACGACCAGCGCTACCTCGACACCTACTGGTCCCGCTTCGAGGGCAAGTACTTCGCGGGCGACGGCGCCAAGAAGGACGACGACGGCGACATCTGGCTGCTCGGCCGCGTGGACGACGTCATGCTCGTCTCCGGCCACAACATCTCCACCACCGAGGTCGAGTCCGCCCTCGTCTCGCACCCGAAGGTCGCCGAGGCGGCCGTCGTCGGCGCGGCCGACCCGCAGACCACCCAGGCGATCTGCGCCTTCGTCATCCTGCGCGGCGACGCCGACGCCGGTGAGGAAGGGCTCGTCGAGGAGCTGCGGGCGCACGTCGCCAAGCAGCTCGGCCCCATCGCCAAGCCCAAGCGGATCCTCCCGGTCGCCGAGCTGCCCAAGACCCGCTCGGGCAAGATCATGCGCCGGCTCCTGCGCGACATCGCGGAGAACCGCACCCTGGGTGACGTCACCACCCTGACCGACTCCTCGGTCATGGACCTCATCCAGTCGCAGCTCCCCGCCGCCTCCAGCGAGGACTGACCGGAGGAACAGCGGCTCCCAGGGAGGGCGCCCGGCAGTGGCCGGGCGCCCTTTCGCTCGTTTCGAGTCACTCGTTCCGGTTAAGGTAAGGAGTGGTCGCGTAAAAAATGCGACAAGAATCAGAGGCGCGCCGGGAAGTCTGGTCGGCACACAGCACACGTGTACCCGACGACCCTGGAGGTCCCCCGCCGTGGCCGCGCCCAAGAACCGCCGCTCCGTATTCCTCGGCCGGCTGCCGCTGCCGGAGCGGAACTTCCTCGCCGACGCCCTGCGCACCGAGACCGTGGGCGGCGTACTCCTGCTCGTCGCCGCCGTCGCCGCGCTGATCTGGGCGAACACCCCGCTGCGGGGCAGCTACGAGACCGTGCGCGACTTCCACTTCGGGCCGGGCTCGCTGGGGCTGAACCTTTCCGTCCAGCACTGGGCGGCCGACGGTCTGCTGGCCGTCTTCTTCTTCGTCGCGGGCATCGAGCTCAAGCGCGAGCTGGTCGCCGGCGAGCTGCGCGACCCCAAGGCGGCGGTGCTGCCCGTCGTCGCCGCGATCTGCGGCATGGCCATGCCCGCCCTCGTCTACTTCACGGTCGCCACCAGCGGAAACGGTTCCACAGCCGGCTGGGCGGTGCCCACGGCCACCGACATCGCCTTCGCCCTGGCCGTCCTGGCCGTCATCGGCACGGCGCTGCCCTCGGCGCTGCGCGCGTTCCTGCTCACCCTCGCCGTCGTCGACGACCTGTTCGCGATCCTGATCATCGCGGTCTTCTTCACCTCGGGCCTGAACTTCGCGGCCCTCGGCGGAGCCGTACTGGGCCTGGTCGTCTTCTGGCTCCTGCTGCGCAAGGGCGTCCGCGGCTGGTACGTCTATGTGCCGCTGGCGGTCGTCAACTGGGCCCTGATGTACAACAGCGGCGTCCACGCGACCATCGCGGGCGTGGCCATGGGTCTGATGCTGCGCTGCCACCGGCACGAGGGCGAGCGGCACTCCCCCGGCGAGCACATCGAGCACGTCGTGCGCCCGCTCTCGGCGGGGCTGGCGGTGCCGCTCTTCGCGCTGTTCTCGGCGGGCGTGGTGGTCTCCGGCGGCGCGCTGTCGGACGTCTTCACCAAGCCCGAAACGCTGGGTGTCGTCCTCGGTCTGGTGGTCGGCAAGGCGGTCGGCGTCTTCGGCGGGACGTGGCTCGCGGCCCGCTTCACCCGGGCCGAGCTCAACCCGGACCTGAAGTGGCCCGACGTGCTGGCCGTCGCCTCGCTCGCGGGCATCGGCTTCACGGTCTCGCTGCTGATCGGCGAGCTGGCCTTCGGAACGGACCCGGTCCTGACCGACGAGGTCAAGGCGGCCGTGCTCGTCGGGTCGCTGATCGCCGCGGTCCTGGCGAGCGTCCTGCTCAAGCTGCGCGACAACAAGTACAGGAAGCTGTGCGCGGACGAGGACCGCGACGACGACCAGGACGGCATCCCCGACATCTACGAGCAGGACAACCCGGCCTACCACCTGCGGATGGCCGCGATCCTGGAGGCGAGGGCCGCCGAGCACCGCAGGCTGGCCGAAGTCGCCTCCGGGCACACCACCCGTGACGATGGTCCGGCATGATCTGAGAGTCTTTACATCCGCCGAAAGCCCGCGGATGACGTGGCGACGAAGATGAGGGAGCAGCCGATGAGCGCAGCCGACGACGGTGCGAACGGTGCGAACCGCACTCTCGGCCAGCTGGTGGCTACGGCCACCACCGAGCTGTCCGCACTGGTGCACGACGAGATCGCACTGGCCAAGGCCGAGCTGCGGCAGGACGTCAAGCGGGTCGGCATCGGCGGTGGCGCGATCGGTGCGGCCGGAACGCTCGCGCTCTTCTCGCTGCCCGTGCTCAGCTTCGCGGCCGCGTACGGCATCCACAATCTGGGCCTCGGGCTCGCCTGGTCTTTCCTGATCGTCGGCGGTGCGTTCCTGCTGATCGCGGCGCTGCTCGGGCTGCTGGCGGTGGCCAAGTTCAAGAAGGTGAGCAAGCCCGAGAAGAGCATCGCCTCGGCGAAGCAGACGGCCGCGGTGCTGAGCACCGTCAAGCCGCACCCGCGTCCGCTCACGGACACGAGCCCCGCCGACGTATCTGTGACACGCTCGACCGTATGACGGTGCCCGAAACCCCCGCAGCGACCGCGTCGCCCGACCCCGCTTCCCCGGACTCCCCGGCGGCTCCGGCGGGCCCGGCCCTGCCGGGGCCGGCTCCGACGGGCGTCCCGGGGGGTTCCGCCGCGTCGGTCGTACGTCCCGAGGGGCCATGGGTCCACCGGGACGTCGCGGCGAACGGCGCGCGGTTCCACATCGCCGAGATGGGCGACGGGCCGCTGGTCCTGCTGCTGCACGGTTTCCCGCAGTTCTGGTGGACCTGGCGCCACCAGCTGCCCGTACTCGCCGAGGCGGGGTTCCGGGCCGTGGCCATGGATCTGCGCGGGGTGGGCGGCAGCGACCGTACGCCGCGGGGTTACGACCCGGCCAACCTCGCCCTCGACATCACGGGCGTGATCCGCTCCCTGGGCGAGCCGGACGCCGCGCTGGTCGGTCACGACCTCGGCGGCTACCTGGCGTGGACAGCGGCCGTGATGCGGCCCAAGCTGGTCCGCAGGCTCGCGGTCTCCTCGATGCCGCATCCGCGCCGCTGGCGCTCGGCGATGCTCGCCGACCCCAGGCAGAGCTCGGCCGGCAGCCACATCTGGGGCTTCCAGCGGCCATGGATCCCGGAGCGGCGGCTGGTCGCCGACGACGCGGCGCTGGTGGGGCGTCTGATGCGGGAGTGGTCGGGGCCGCGTCAGCCGGAGGACGAGGCCGTTGACACCTACCGGCGGGCGATGACGATCCCGTCGACGGCGCACTGCTCGATCGAGCCGTACCGCTGGATGGTGCGGTCGATGGCGCGGCCGGACGGCATCCAGTTCAACCGGCGCATGAAGCGGCCCGTACGGGTGCCCACGCTGCATCTGCACGGTTCCCTCGATCCGGTGATGCGTACGCGCAGTGCCGCGGGCTCCGGGGAGTACGTGGAGGCGCCGTACCGCTGGCGGCTGTTCGACGGACTGGGCCACTTCCCCCACGAGGAGGATCCTGTGGCCTTCTCGACGGAGCTCGTGAACTGGCTGAAGGACCCCGAGCCGGACCGGTAGCGGTGGCCGGAAGGCCTCCGGCCGGGCCGGTTCCGGGCAGGTGACGGGCCACTCCGGCACGCCTCCAGCACCGCACAGCGGGCAGGAACGTCCGTTCTTCGAACGGCCAATTGCCCGGCGCATAGGCCAACTGGGGGACCCCCGGGCGATTACCGACCTTTCGGCCCGGGCACAGAGCACGGTATGGGCTGGACGCACGACTACCGTGACGTGACTCAGGAGCGGGGCGCCGAGGGCGACGCCGCGCTGATCGTGAGCGAGCTGCCGGAGAGGGCCGGGAGGGGTGAGCACCGGCCGTCCGCCGGGCACGATCCGCGCATCGGCATTCCGCGCATCATCCGCCGCCGCGCCCGCTGGGTGTCGGCGCGGCTTCGCCATCACCCGCGAAGCCGCTGACCGCACCTCCACCGGCTGCGCAGCCGCTGACCGCCCGGCCGGTGCACCTCGCCCGGCCGGTGCGCGTGGCTCCGGGCGGCCGGCCCCGGCAGGCTCCCGGGGCGAACTCTCCGACGGCCCCTCAGGAGGGCCTCAGAGGGCGCAGCCCTGGGTGTTGACCCGCTCGGTCGCCCGGCGCCCGGTGGTGGCGTCGCCGCGCACCTCGTCGGCCGTGAGGGCGTAGCCGGTCTCGGCGTCGTCGAGGGACTTGGCGAAGACCACCCCGTAGACCCGGCCGTCCGGCGTCAGCAGGGGCCCGCCGGAGTTGCCCTGACGGACGATCGTGTAGAGCGAGTACACATCGCGGCGGACGTTGCCGCGGCGGTAGATGTCCGGGCCGTTCGCCTGGACGCGGCTGCGGACGCGCGCGGCGCGCACGTCGTAGGAGCCGTTCTCCGGGAAGCCGGCCACGATGGCGCCCTTGCCGCTCTCCGCATCGGCCTCCGCGAACCGCAGCTCGGGCGCTTCCAGGTCCGGCACGTCCAGCACGGCGATGTCGCGCTTCCAGTCGTAGAGGACGACCTTCGCCTCGTACTGCCTGCCCTGGCCGCCGACCTGGACGGTCGGCTCGTCGACGCCGCCGACGACGTGGGCGTTGGTCATCACGCGCTGGGGGGCGAAGACGAAGCCGGTGCCCTCCAGGACCTTGCCGCAGCTGGGTGCGGTGCCGACGACCTTGACGATGCTGCGCTGGGCCTCCGTGGCGACGGGGCTGCCCGCGAGCGCGGGGTCGGGGGCGGGCACGTTGGTGATCGGCTCGGTGGAGAAGGGCGCGAAGACCTGCGGGAAACCGTTCTGCGCGAGGACGGTGCTGAAGTCCGCAAACCAGGTGTTGGCCTGCGGGGGCACCACCCGGGCGACGCCGAGCAGCACCTTGGAGTTGCGGACCTCCTTGCCGAGCGTCGGCAGGGAGGTGCCGGCGAGGGCGGAGCCGATCAGCCAGGCCACCAGCAGCATCGCCAGGACGTTGACGAGCGCGCCGCCCGTGGCGTCCAGGGCGCGGGCCGGGGACCAGGTGATGTGCCGGCGGAGCTTGTTGCCCAGGTGAGTGGTGGCGGCCTGGCCGACGGAGGCGCACACGATGACGATGACGACGGCCGCTATGGCGGCGGCGGTGCCCGGGGTGGCCTCGCCGGTGGCGCTGTCCCAGATGACGGGCAGCAGATAGACCGCCACGAGGCCGCCGCCGAGGAACCCGATCACCGACAGCACACCGACCACGAAGCCCTGGCGGTAGCCGACGACGGCGAACCACACGGCGGCGACCAGCAGCACGATGTCCAGCACGTTCACCGGGTATGCCTCGCAATGATGTCGTCTGCGGTGTCGCCGGCCGGGGGGACGGCGGGGGCCGGGATCACCGTCTCATGCCCGTCAGGAACGCCAGTCCAGCGGGACCTGCCGTTCGCGGTCCCAGGGGAGCTCCCAGCCGGCGTAGTGCAGGATCCGGTCGATCACGCCTGCGGTGAAGCCCCACACGAGGGCGTCCTCGACCAGGAAGGCCGGGCCGGTGTGACCGCTCGGGTGTATCGCGGTGGCCCTGTTCTCCGGATCGGTCAGGCGGGCCACCGGGACGGTGAAGACCCGGGCCGTCTCGGCCTTGTCGACCGGCTTGACCGGGGTCGGCTCGCGCCACCAGCCGAGGACGGGGGTGACGACGAAGCCGCTCACCGGGATGTACAGCTGGGGAAGGACGCCGAAGATCTGGACCCCCGAGGGGTCGAGGCCGGTCTCCTCCTCCGCCTCGCGCAGGGCGGCGCGCACCAGGCCGCCGGAGGCCGGGTCGCCGTCCTCCGGGTCGAGGGCGCCGCCGGGGAACGAGGGCTGCCCGGCGTGCGAGCGCAGCGTGCCGGCCCGCTCCAGGAGGAGCAGCTCCGGGCCCTCGGGGCCGTCGCCGAAGAGAACGAGCACGGCGGACTGCCTGCCGCCGGTCTCCGGCGGCAGGAAGCGGCTGAGCTGATGGGGCTCGATCGTCTCCGAAGCGCGCGCCACGGGCTCCAGCCACCCGGGCAGCCCCTCGGCGGTGACCGTGGCTCCTCGGCCGTACGTGCTCGTCATGCGTCGCCTCCCAGCGGCGGGGCCGGCAGGCCCGGGTAGTCGGGCGGGGGCTTGAGCCGCTGACCGGGCTTGCCGCCCTTCTCGTACTTCAGGAGCTTGCTGGCCTTCTCGGGATCCGTCTCGCCCTCCCCGTACGAGGGGCAGAGCGGAGCGATCGGGCAGGCACCGCAGGCCGGCCGGCGGGAGTGGCAGATGCGCCGGCCGTGGAAGATGACGCGGTGCGAGAGCATGGTCCACTCGCTCTTGGGGAAGAGCGCGCAGATCTCCGCCTCGACCTTCTCGGGGTCGGTGGCGTCGGTCCACTTCCAGCGCCGCACGAGCCGCCCGAAGTGGGTGTCCACAGTGATCCCCGGCCTGCCGAAGGCATTGCCGAGGACGACGTGGGCGGTCTTGCGGCCGACGCCGGGAAGGCTGACGAGGTCCTCTATACGGCCGGGCACCTCTCCGCCGAAGCGGTCGCGGAGGGCGGCGGACAGGCCGATGAGCGACTTGGCCTTGGCGCGGAAGAAGCCCGTGGGCCGGATGAGCTGCTCCAGCGCCTCGGGGTCGGCGGCGGCCATGTCCTCCGGCGTGGGATAGGCGGCGAAGAGGGCCGGGGTGGTCTGGTTGACGCGCAGGTCCGTCGTCTGGGCGGAGAGGACCGTGGCGACCAGGAGCTCGAAGGGATTCTCGAAGTCGAGCTCGGGGTGGGCGTAGGGATAGACCTCGGCGAGCTCGCGGTTGATGCGGCGGGCACGGCGGACGAGAGCGGTGCGGGATTCCGGCTTCGGCGAAGCCTTGGCGACCGGCTTCGCCGAGGCCTTGGTGACCGGCTTCGGCGTCTTTGCCGCGGATGCGGAAGATTCGGAAGATGTACTTCCGCTTTTCTTTTTGTCCTTGCTTGCGACTTTCGCCGCCCCCGTAGGCGCGCGTTCGCCCACAGCGGAATTACGAGGCGGAGTCACCCTTCCAGCCCCCTTGCCCTGTGCTCTCACCGGCGTATTGGACACCCGGCCAGACTAAGCCCCACCACTGACATCCGGCCCTCACGCAGGAAAACCACAGCCCAATCGGACCCCTGCCGTAGGGCTTCGGGCGACGATGCGCGACACTTGTGTTTGATCACACAGTTTTACCGACGGGCATCATGGGGACCACGGTCCTCTGTGCATGTCGACAAGGAGAGAACTCGTGGACGACGTTCTGCGGCGCGCCCCGCTTTTCGCGGCGCTCGATGACGAGCAGGCCGCTGAGCTGCGCGCCTCCATGGGCGAGGCCACCCTCGCGAGGGGCGACGCCCTGTTCCACGAAGGGGATCCCGGCGACCGCCTCTACGTGGTGACCGAGGGCAAGGTGAAGCTCCACCGCACCTCCCCCGACGGCCGCGAGAACATGCTGGCCGTCCTGGGCCCCGGTGAGCTCATCGGGGAGCTGTCGCTCTTCGACCCCGGGCCGCGCACCGCCACCGCCACCGCCCTCACCGAGGTCAAGCTGCTCGGCCTCGGCCACGGCGACCTCCAGCCCTGGCTCAACGCCCGCCCGGAGGTGGCCACCGCACTGCTGCGCGCCGTCGCCCGCCGGCTGCGCCGCACCAACGACTCGATGTCGGACCTCGTCTTCTCGGACGTCCCCGGCCGCGTCGCCAAGGCCCTGCTGGACCTGTCGCGCCGCTTCGGCGTGCAGTCCGAGGAAGGCATCCACGTGGTGCACGACCTCACCCAGGAGGAGCTGGCCCAGCTCGTCGGCGCCTCCCGCGAGACGGTCAACAAGGCGCTCGCCGACTTCGCCGGCCGCGGCTGGCTGCGTCTGGAGGCCCGTGCGGTGATCCTCCTCGACGTGGAGCGGCTCGCGAAGCGCTCCCGCTGACGCAAGCCGTGCGGGGCGTGCACGCCGCACGCCCCGGGCGCACGGCATGACGGGAGCGCCCTCCGGCGCGCCCACAAGCTCGGAAGGC
The DNA here is from genome assembly GCF_024519335.1 of Streptomyces telluris. Taxonomy (NCBI): domain Bacteria; kingdom Bacillati; phylum Actinomycetota; class Actinomycetes; order Kitasatosporales; family Streptomycetaceae; genus Streptomyces; species Streptomyces telluris. The sequence goes on along the minus strand of NZ_JANIID010000020.1, from coordinate 29,179 downwards.
CCCTGCCGGTGACGGCAGGGGCCTTCGGCATGCCCTGGCCCTGAGCCAGGCTCTCGTCATGCGCTCGTCATGCGCTCACAGGGCGGCGCCGGCCGCACGGGGCAGGCGGCGACGGCCACGCGGAGCGCCGCTCACGGGATCAGCCCGTGCTCCCCCAGGTACTCCAGCTGCGCCCGTACGGACAGCTCCGCGGCCGGCCACAGCGAGCGGTCGACGTCCGCGTAGACGTGGGCGACCACCTCCGCGGCCGAGCGGTAGCCGTTCTCCACGGCGGTCTCCACCTGGGCCAGCCGCTTCGCCCGGTGCACGAGGTAGAAGTCGATGGCGCCGCGCGCGTCGTCGAGGACCGGGCCGTGCCCGGGAAGGATGGTCCGGATGTCCTCCTCCACGGCGAGCGCGCGCAGCCGGCGCAGGGAGTCGAGGTAGTCGCCGAGCCGGCCCTCGGGGTGGGCGACGACCGTCGTGCCGCGGCCCAGGACCGTGTCGCCGGTGAACAGCGCCCGGTCGGCGGGCAGGTGGAAGCACAGCGAGTCGGCGGTGTGGCCGGGCGTGGAGAGCACATGCAGCTCCAGGCCGCCGGTGGTGACCACGTCGCCGATGCCGAGACCCTCCCCGCCCAGGCGCAGCGCCGGGTCCAGCGCGCGCACGCGGGTGCCGGTCAGCTCGGCGAAGCGCGCGGCGCCGTCGTAGTGGTCGGGGTGGCCGTGCGTCAGCAGGGTGAGGGCCACGCGCTTCCCGGCGGCCTCCGCGGTCGAGATGACGGCCTGCAGGTGGGTGTCGTCCAGCGGCCCGGGGTCGATGACGACGGCGAGGTCGGAGTCCGGTTCGGCGACGATCCAGGTGTTGGTGCCGTCGAGCGTCATGGCGGAGGGGTTGGGCGCGAGGACGCAGGTCGCGCGGGCGGTCGCGGGGCCGCCGATGGCCCCCGCGCGCGGGCGGCCGGGGAGTTCGGTCGCGGATGTCATCGGTCGGCCTCCGAAGGTCCCGAGGGTTTCCCGGCGACGCGCCGGGTGAATTCGTCGTGTCCGGGCCAGCTCAGCACGATCTCCTCCCCGTCGAGCCGCGCCCGGGCCAGGACGGGGGTGAGATCCCTGTCACGCGCGGCGGTCAGCGCTTCGCCGGCGCTGCCGTACGGGAGCAGCTCGCGCAGCGTGGAGATGGTGGGCGGCATCATCAGCAGCTCGCCGCGGTCGAAGCCGTCGGCCGCGTCGGCGGGGCGGATCCACACCGTGCGGTCCGCCTCCGTGGAGGCGTTGCGGGTGCGCTGGCCCTCGGGGAGCGCGGCGACGAAGAACCAGGTGTCGTAGCGGCGCGGTTCGAACTCGGGCGTGATCCAGCGCGCCCAGCCGCCCAGGAGGTCGCTGCGCAGCAGCAGGCCGCGCCGCACGAGGAAATCGGCGAACGACAGCTCGCGGCTGACGAGGGCGGCCCGCTCGGCCTCCCACTCGGGGCCCGTGGTGTCCGCGACGACCGTGCCCGGGGTGGGCCCGGCGAGCAGCACCCCGGCCTCCTCGAAGGTCTCCCGGACCGCGGCGCACACGATGGCCTGGGCCGAGGCGGCGTCGACGCCCAGGCTCCGGGCCCACTGCGCGGGGGCCGGTCCGGCCCAGGGCACGTCCCGCTCGTCGCGCGGGTCGACGGAGCCGCCCGGATACGCGTACGCGCCTCCGGCGAAGGCCATGGAGGCGCGTCTGCGCAGCATGTGGACGGCGGGGCCGTCGGCTCCGTCGCGCAGCAGCAGGACGGTCGCGGCGCGGCGGGGGCTCACGGGGTGGAGCTCCCCGCGCGTGAGCGCTCTGATCCGGTCCGGCCACTCCGGCGGGTACCACTGGCCGTTCGAAGTCGACATGGCCGGATGCTATGCGCTCGCGCGCGGATGTTCGAGGGGACGGGGCCCGCAGCGGGCCGGGGCGGCCGGGCGGTGCCCGGACCGGGCCCGCTCAGCAGCCGGCCCCGGACCGGCCCCGGATCAGTCCCGGATCAGTCCCGGATCAGTCCCGGACCTCGACCACGAACTCGACCTCGACCGGCGCGTCCAGCGGCAGCACGGCGACGCCGACGGCGGAGCGGGCGTGCACGCCCTTCTCGCCGAGCACCTCGCCGAGCAGCTCGCTGGCGCCGTTGAGAACACCCGGCTGGGCGGTGAAGTCGGGGGCGGAGGCGACGAAGCCGACGACCTTCACCACGCGCACGATCCGGTCCAGGTCACCGATGACCGACTTGACGGCGGCCAGGCCGTTGAGCGCGCAGGTCGCCGCGAGCTCCTTGGCCTGCTCGGCGCTGACCTCGGCGCCGACCTTGCCCGTCACGGGGATGGACCCCTTGACCATGGGCAGCTGACCCGCCGTGTACACGTACGAACCGGACTGCACGGCCGGCTGGTAGGCGGCGATCGGCGGCACGACGTCCGGCAGGGTCAGGCCGAGCTCGGCGATCCGGTTCTCGACGGCGCTCACGGCTTCGGCCGCTTGAGGTAGGCCACCAGCTGCTCGGGGTTGTTCGGCCCCGGCACGACCTGGACGAGCTCCCAGCCGTCCTCGCCCCAGGTGTCCAGGATCTGCTTGGTCGCGTGCACGAGCAGCGGCACGGTGGCGTATTCCCATTTGGTCATAGGCCGACTGTAATGCCTCGCACCGGCTGCCCCGGCCGGGCCCGTCCGCGGGGTCGTCCGCGGGGTCGTCCGCGGGGTCGTCCGCGGGGTCGTCCGTGCGGGCGCGGCCGGGCGCCGGCGCACCCCCGCCGTTCGAACAGCCTCATGTCGCCACCTGCCGCCACAAGGCCGCCGGAAAGGAATTAGGCTCCGAATCATGAGCAGGCTCCATGTCGTCAGCGGCAAGGGCGGAACCGGCAAGACCACGGTCGCCGCGGCACTCGCGCTTGCCCTCGCTGCCGAGGGCAAACGCACTCTCCTGGTGGAGGTGGAAGGCCGGCAGGGCATTGCCCAGCTGTTCGAGACGGAAGCGCTGCCCTACGAGGAACGCAAGATCGCGGTGGCGCCGGGCGGGGGCGAGGTGTTCGCCCTGGCCATCGACGCCGAGCGGGCCCTCCTCGACTACCTCCAGATGTTCTACAAGCTCGGCAGCGCCGGCCGGGCGCTGCGGAAGCTCGGCGCCATCGATTTTGCGACAACCATCGCGCCCGGTCTGCGCGACGTCCTGCTCACCGGCAAGGCCTGCGAGGCGGTGCGCCGCAAGGACCGCACGGGCCGCTTCGTCTACGACCACGTCGTCATGGACGCCCCGCCCACCGGTCGCGTCACCCGCTTCCTCAACGTGAACGACGAGGTGGCCGGCCTCGCCCGGATCGGCCCGATCCACAATCAGGCGCAGGCCGTCATGCGGGTGCTCAAGTCGCCCGAGACGGCGGTGCACTTCGTGACGCTGCTGGAGGAGATGCCCGTCCAGGAGACGTGCGACGGCATCGCCGAGCTTCGCGCAGCGGGCCTCCCCGTGGGCGGCGTCGTCATCAACATGGTGCGGCCGGAGGTCCTGGACGCGCCGGCCGTCGAGGCCGCCGCGAACGGGCAGCGGGCCGCCGTGGCGCAGGCCCTGTCGCACTCCCTGGAGCGCACCGGCTTCGGCGGCGCGCGCAACCCGGGCCTCGCCGAGCAGCTCGTGGATCCCCTGCTGGCCGAGGCCCGCGAGCACATCGAGCGGCTCGCCCTGGAGCACCGCGGGCGCGCCGGCATAGCGGAGCTCGGCCTCCCCACGTACGAACTGGAACTGCTCGGCGACGGCGTTGACCTGGCGGGGCTGTACCGCATGGCGCGCGAACTGCGGAAGCAAGGAGTGGCCCGTTGACAGCCCCGTTGACAACAGCCCAGGTGCCGGCCCAGCGCAAGGGCCTCGACGCCGCGTCCGTCCTCGCCGTCGACCCCGTCCTGGACGATCCCCGCACGCGCATCGTCGTGTGCTGCGGCTCCGGCGGCGTCGGCAAGACGACCACTGCGGCGGCCATCGGCCTGCGGGCGGCGGAGCGCGGCCGGAAGGTCGTCGTCCTGACGATCGACCCGGCGCGCAGGCTGGCGCAGTCGATGGGCATCGAGGAGCTCGACAACGTGCCCCGCCGGGTGCCCGGTATCGACACGTCCGCCGGCGGCGAGCTGCACGCCATGATGCTCGACATGAAGCGGACCTTCGACGAGATCGTGGAGGCCCACTCCGACAAGGAGCGCGCCCGGGCGATCCTCGAGAACCCCTTCTACCAGTCCCTGTCGGCCGGCTTCGCGGGCACGCAGGAGTACATGGCCATGGAGAAGCTCGGCCAGCTGCGCTCCCGCGACGAGTGGGACCTCATCGTCGTGGACACCCCGCCGAGCCGCTCCGCGCTCGACTTCCTGGACGCTCCGGGGCGCCTCGGGTCGTTCCTGGACGGCAAGCTCATCAAGCTGCTGGTCGCTCCGGCGAAGCTCGGCGGGCGGGCCGGGATGAAGTTCCTGGGCGTCGGCATGTCCGTGATGAGCGGGCCGCTGAACAAGCTGATGGGGGCCCAGCTCCTGCGGGACGTCCAGACGTTCGTGGCGGCCATGGACACCATGTTCGGCGGCTTCCGCACGCGCGCGGATGCCACGTACCGGCTGCTGCAGGCCCCCGGTACGGCCTTCCTGGTCGTCGCGGCGCCGGAGCGGGACGCGCTGCGCGAGGCGGCGTACTTCGTGGAGCGGCTGGCCGCGGAACGGATGCCGCTGGCGGGGCTCGTCCTCAACCGGGTGCACGGCAGTGCGGCCGATCAGCTCCCGGCGGACCGGGCGCTCGCCGCGGCCGAGGCCCTGGCGGAGGGGCTCCCGGAGCGGCCCGCGAAGGCGCCGGAGGCGAACCCGGGCACGTCCCCGGAAGGAACATCGGAAAATCTTGCCGACGGCGGCATTGTGGATCGTGAGAGCGGGCAAGCTGGCTCACGTACCGCCCGCGTCGCAGGAACCGGCGCTCCCACGGTCCCGTCCCCTCCCGAGAGCGGCCTCCCCCAGCCGGCATCCTCAGGAGATCCGGACACCGATCCGGGCACAGATCCGAACACAGCCCCAGCAGATTCAGCGGTCTCAGCAACGTCAGCGGCTTCAGCGGCTTCAGCGGCCGACGATGCTTCGAGGACCGCGGCCGGTCTGCTGCGGCTGCACGCCGAGCGTATGCAGGTGCTCGCCCGCGAGCGACGCACGCGTGATCGCTTCACCGCGCTGCACCCGGAGGTCGCGGTGGCGGAAGTGGCCGCCCTGCCCGGTGATGTGCACGACCTTGCGGGGCTGCGGGAGATCGGCGAGCGCCTCGCCGTCCAGCCTGCCGCCACCGCCTCCGTGGATGCCTCCGAGAGCGCCTCCACGGGCCCGTCGGGCGCCGAAGTGAGCACCATCGACGTGGAGTGAGCCGAGCGCTGCGGATGCCCCGCACCTGCGGGCTGCGAATGCCCTACGCCTGCGGAAGGTCCGCCGGCCGACCGGGGCCTACCCGACGGCGGCGTAGTCGCCGTACTCGTCGTCGCCGAGGGTCAGGATTCCCGCCCCGCGCTCGTATTCCGTACGGGCGGTCTCCAGGAGCCTGCGCCAGGAGGTGACCGTCGGCCTGCGCCGCAGGAGCGCCCTGCGCTCGCGCTCGGTCATCCCGCCCCACACGCCGAACTCGACGCGGTTGTCCAGCGCATCCGCCAGACACTCCGTGCGCACCGGGCATCCGGTGCATACCGCCTTGGCCCTGTTCTGTGCAGCGCCCTGAACGAATAGTTCATCCGGATCGGTAGTGCGGCAGGCTGCCTGCGCACTCCAGTCGGTTACCCAGCCCATGCTGGCGCCGTCCTCTCCCGAATCGGGGCTCCCCCACGGCGGCAGCGGCATATTCACCGTTGCCAGTTGAGGACGTTACGGAAGGCGGGCAGGGGGCAACACCCCCTTCGGGCCCAATCTTGGATGGCCCGAACGGACTATGCGTACGCGGCAGATCACCCAACGGAGTGAGCGGGCGACATTACCGACTAACTCGTCATATCGGGGCAGGTCACCCGGGTCGCATAACCCAGAGGGTGACACCGACGGCAATACGGACACCTCTCATCACCCACAAGAGTGAGAGTGGAGATGATGCTGAATCACACCGCAGTGACTGGCGTGAAACAGCGTAGGCGAACACACGGGCGTCTGTCCGCCGAATGAGAACGTAGGCTTCCCTCCATGGGTAAGAAGCGCTCGGGCGAGGGGTCCAACAGGACCCGGATGGCCGCCAAATTCCTCGGTGTCAGCGTGCTCTCCGGAGCGGTTCTGGCGGGCCTGGCCCTGCCTGCCGTCGGGGCATTCGGCCTAGTGGCCAAGGAGTCGGTCGAGGGGTTCGACGAGATCCCGGCCAGTATGAAGACCCCACCGCTCAGCCAGCGCACCACAATCCTGGACTCCGAGGGCGGTGAAATCGCCAAGGTCTACTCCAGAGACCGTACGGTCGTACCGCTGAACGAGATCTCCCCGTACATGCGGAAGGCGATCGTCGCCATCGAGGACGCGCGGTTCTACGAGCACGGCGCGATCGACCTCAAGGGCGTGCTCCGGGCGCTCAACAAGAACGCGCAGTCGGGCGGCGTCTCCGAGGGCGCCTCCACGCTCACCCAGCAGTACATCAAGAACATCTTCGTGGAGGAGGCCGGCGACGACCCCGACAAGGTCGCCGTGGCCACCCAGCAGACCCTCGGCCGCAAGGTCAAGGAGCTGAAGTACGCCATCCAGGTGGAGAAGGAGCTCGGCAAGGACCGGATCCTCAACAACTACCTGAACATCACCTTCTTCGGGCAGCAGTCCTACGGCGTCGAGGCCGCCTCCCAGCGCTACTTCAGCAAGCGCGCGAAGGACCTCACCCTGGCCGAGTCGGCGATGCTGGCCGGCATCGTGCAGTCGCCGAGCCGCTACGACCCCGTCAACGCCCCGAACGAGGCGACCAAGCGCCGCAACACCGTGCTGCAGCGCATGGCCGAGCTCAAGGTCGTGACCCCGCAGGAGGCCGCGGCCGCCAAGGCCGAGCCCCTCAAGCTCAAGGTCACCCGGCCCAAGAGCGGCTGCATCACCGCCGTGAACGGCGCCGGCTTCTTCTGCGACTACGTCCGCGAGGTCTTCCTCAAGGACCCGGCCTTCGGCAAGACCAAGGAGGCGCGGGCCAAGCGCTGGAACGAGGGCGGCATGACGATCCGCACCACCCTCGACCCGCAGACGCAGAAGTCCGTCCAGAAGTCGATCACCGACCACGTCTACCAGTCCGACCCCGTGGCCACCGCGATCTCGATCGTGCAGCCCGGCACCGGCAAGGTGCTCGGCATGGGCCAGTCGCGCCCCTACGGCTTCGGCGACCACCAGACGCAGATCAACCTCTCGGCCGACAAGAACCGGGGCGGGTCGAACTTCGGCTTCCAGACCGGCTCCACCTTCAAGCCGATCCTGGCGGCGGCGGCCCTGGAAGAGGGCATCTCGCCCAACAAGTCGTACTCGTCGCCGTACCAGATGCCCTACCCGGACACCGTGGACACGTGCAGCGGCACGTGGAAGAACTCCGGCGGCGAGACCGTCAGCAACGAGAACCGCAGCGAGATCGGCCCGTACGGGATGCGGGAGGCGACCGCCAAGTCGGTCAACACCTACTTCATCCAGATGATCGGTGACATCGGCACCTGCCCGGTGACGAAGATGGCGGCGAAGCTCGGCCTCAAACCGGCCTCCGGCGCCGACATGGACCAGGTGCCGTCGATCGCGCTCGGCACGCAGGGCATGTCCCCGCTCACCATGGCCGCCGCCTACGCGGCCTTCGCCAACGGCGGCACGTACTGCACGCCCGTCCTGATCAACGCGGCCACCGGCCCGAACGGCAAGAGCCTGCCGGTCCCGAAGAGCAAGTGCTCGCGCGCCATGTCCGAGCAGACCGCCGACACGGTCAACACGCTCCTCAAGGGCGTCGTCGAGGACGGTACGGGCAAGGAGGCCGGTCTGGACGGGCGCGACAGCGCGGGCAAGACCGGTACGACGGACGGCCGCAAGGCCGCCTGGTTCGTCGGCTACACGCCCAACATGGCCGGCGCGGTCTGGGTCGGCGGCCCGGGCAAGGACGTCGAGATGGAGAACATCACCATCGGCGGCCAGTACCACGACAAGGTCTACGGTGGCGACACCCCCGGCCCGATCTGGCGTGACGCGATGGCGGGCGCCCTGGAGGGCAAGGAAGCCCCGACCTTCGACACCGTGGCGGTCGGCGGCGGCGAGCGCGGCGACTCCGGCAAGGGCGGCAACGGGCGCGGCAAGAACAAGCCCGGCGCCGGCGGCAACAAGCAGGGCGGCGGGAACAGCAAGCCGGGCGGCACCGGCACCGGCAGGACCGGTGGCACCACCGGACGCACCCAGCCGGGAACGGGCCAGGACGGCGGCCGCTGAGCCGGTGCCCGATCGCCTGATCGGCAGCTGAAGCGCGCACAGCGATGAACAGCGCATAGCGGTGAAGAGCGCATAGCGGTGAAGAGCGCATAGCGAAGGGGCGCCCGGACCGAATCGGTCCGGGCGCCCCTTCTACATGTCCGTGCAGAGGTACCGGAGGTCAGCCGGCGAGGAGCCGCTTGACCTCCGCGGCGACGCGGCTGCCCTCGGCGCGGCCGGCGACCTTGGGGTTCACGATCTTCATGATGGCGCCCATGGCCTTCGGCCCCTCGGCACCGCCGGCCTTGGCCTCGGCCACGGCCTCGGCGACGATCGCGGCGAGCTCCTCGTCCGACAGCTGCTTCGGCAGGTAGGCGGCGAGCACCTCGCCCTCCGCGCGCTCCCGCTCGGCCTGCTCGGGGCGGCCGCCCTTGTCGAACGCGTCCGCGGCCTCGCGGCGCTTCTTCGCCTCGCGGGTGATCACCTTCAGCACCTCGTCGTCGGAGAGCTCACGGGCGGACTTGCCCGCGGTCTCCTCGTAGGCGACGGCGGAGAGAGTGAGCCGGAGGGTGGAGGAGCGCAGCTCGTCACGCGCCTTGATGGCGGCGGTGAGGTCGTCGTGCAGCGTGGACTTGAGCGTGGTCATGCCGCAATCTTCGCATTCGGCGGGGGATGACGCCCCGCATTAACGCCGTGGGGCGGCGGGGCGGCGGGCAACTCCCGCGGGGCGCCCGCGACATCAGCTAGCGACACGGCCCTGGGTAAGGCCTTTTGGCACCCCCTCGGGCCGCCCTCGATACGGTTCGCGGCACCTGCCCGGGTCCGGCGCCGGGTCCGGCCCCGGCGCCGGACCGAGCCGTCCGGAGATATCCACAGCCCGTGACGGGACCAGGCCCGCGGTCTGCGACGATGTACCCCATGCGCGCTCGATACGGAGTACCCCTGGGAATCGCGGCGGTCGGCGCAGCCGGCCTCGCCTACGCCGCCGGCTTCGAGGTCCGGTCCTTCCGGCTGCGGCGGGTGACGGTGCCCGTGCTGCCGGCCGGGATGCGGCCGCTGCGGGTGCTCCAGGTCTCCGACATCCACATGGTCTCCGGGCAGCACAAGAAGCAGCGCTGGCTGCAGTCGCTCGCCGGCCTCCGCCCGGACTTCGTGATCAACACCGGCGACAACCTCTCCGACCCGGAGGGCGTGCCCGAGACGCTCGACGCCCTGGGCCCGCTGATGGAGTTCCCGGGCGCCTACGTCTTCGGCTCGAACGACTACTACGGCCCCAAGCTGCGCAACCCCGCCCGCTATCTGCTGGAGCGGGTGAGCGGCAAGCACGGCCTGAACGGCAACGCCCCGGCGGTCGGCGTGATCCACAACCCCTGGGAGGAGCTGCGCGACGGCTTCGACTCGGCGGGCTGGGTCAACCTCACCAACACCCGCGGCGCCCTCAAGGTCGCCGGCTACGACATCGCCCTCACAGGCCTCGACGACCCGCACATCAAGCGCGACCGGTACGCGGAGGTGACCGGCGGCCCCCGCGAGGACGCCGACTTCTCCATGGCCGTCGTCCACGCCCCCTACCTGCGGGTGCTCGACGCCTTCACCGCCGACCGCTATCCGCTGATCCTCGCCGGGCACACGCACGGCGGCCAGCTGTGCATCCCCTTCTACGGGGCGCTGGTCACCAACTGCGACATCGACCCCGAGCGGGTCAAGGGCCTCTCCACCCACAAGGCCGGCGGCCACCGCTCCTACCTGCACGTTTCCGCAGGCTGCGGCACGAACCGCTACACCCCGGTCCGCTTCGCCTGCCCCCCCGAGGCCACCCTCCTCACCCTGACCCCGCGCGCCTGACACCCCCGGGCGGCCCCCTCCGGGCCGCCCACCTGCGGCTCCCCCGGAATCGGATTTCACCTCTGGGCTCCGGTCCGCTAAAGTAGAGCTCGTTGCTCCGGGGGCCTGCGAAAAGCAGGAACCGGCCGCACATCGGGGTGTAGCGCAGCTTGGCAGCGCGCTTCGTTCGGGACGAAGAGGTCGTGGGTTCAAATCCCGCCACCCCGACAGCTGAAATAGCACTTCAGCCCCGGTTCTCTCACTGAGAGAACCGGGGCTGAAGTGTTTCCTGGCGTGCTCATGGAGTGGATCTGGAGTGGCGCTGGAGTGGATCAAGGAAAGCGGAACCAGAACCCACCCCTCCGGGGCTAGGGAGTCCGGTCTCGCAGCAGCTCATCGAGGGCGGCGACCTGTGATCTAGGACACATGGCACGCCGCGCGTCCAGGGACGCTTCCCATACCTCGGTGAGGCCCTCCATCAACCGACGGCGCATGCCCGAGGTGATGTGCGAATAGCGGGCCTGGACGGAGCCGTCCAGATGGCCGAGCCGCTCGTCCATGAGCTTGGGCGGTGTCCCCATGTCCTCCATGATCGCCTTGTGGGTGTGGCGCAGCCCGTGGGGCGTGAGCCCCGGCGCGATGGGCACCCAGCACGCCTCGGCTCGCTCGGAAGCGTTTCGCCCGCGAGCGGGTACTCCGGGCCAGGGGTCCCCGAGCAAGGGAACGGGGCGTGCCTCCTGCGGCGCTTTCTTCGGGTACCAGCCGGTTGCGGCCGGCTGGAACAGCCAGGTCGCAAACCCGGACCGGCGCCAATGCGCCGCGGGCTCTCCCGGGGCGGCACCCCGGACGTAGCCCAGTTCCGCCATCGCGATCTCGACCTTGCCCCGCTTCTCCTCCCGCACTGCCTCGGGTCGGTTCAGCACATTCGAGGCTGTCCCGATGGAAACTCCGGCGTGGCGGGCGACGTCGATCAGCTTCACGCCTGGCGAGCGGGCCGCGTCGTTGGCCTCGCCGTAGCCACGAAAGACGTACCGCCGTCCGTGACACGGGCAGGGCCGCGGATCTACCCGCGCGATCTGTCCGGCGATGAGCGCTGATAGCCAGCCCATGCTGTCGATGGTCCGGTACGAGTCGTCCTTCGGCGGGCAGCGATGCAGCTCACCGTTGTCCAGCTCGTACAGCTGCCACTCCACCCGAATGGAGTTGGGCCGGCAGAAGGCAGGCTCCAGACCCACCAGCTCGCCCCAGCGCGCCCCGGTGTAGCCCTTGGTGAGGCCTCCTACGAACTCGTCGTCGCGACCGGATAGGAGGGCCATTCGTTCGGAGACGAGCAGGATTCCCAGGGCATCCGTCACCACCTTCTCAGGCCCGCGTCTCCGGGAACGCCCGGCACGCTTCCCCCGCCCTCGTCGCCTGGCGGCCGGGTTCGCGTCCAGGAGTCCTTCCTCCACTGCGTCCTCGAAGATGACGTGCAGCGTGCCGTGCCACGTCTGAACGCTCGTCCCCTCGTACGAGGCCCGTTCCTTCTTCTCCCACGCGCCGACGTCGGAACGCGTGATGGCGGACAGGGCTTTCTCCCCGAACGCGGGAAGGAGGTGGTTCTCGACGTGCCGCTTGTAGTTCTGCATGGTCGATGCGGCGAGTTCCAGCTCCGCGTACCACCGGTTCACGTACTCGCCGAAGGTCATCCCGGGCTGAACGTCAGATTCTGCAGGCGCCGCGCTGGGCGGATCGCCGCCGTTCACGGCCTCCTCCGAAGGCGCTGTGGGCTTCTCGGGAGGCGGCGAGCTCTTGGCGGCTCCCCTGATCACGGCCTCTTGATCGTTGGCGGCTTTCGCTGCTGCTCGCTTGCTGCTGAACCGCATCGTTCGTCCCTCGGCGTCCACGAGGGTGCGCAGGACGCCGGGCGCTTCCCAATATCGGGCGCGGTAGTAGCCCTTGAGCTTTTCTCCGTATCCCACTGTCCTCACCGCCGCCGGTCACGCAGCAGCGCTGCTGCGCGGTTGGCTCGATCGGCGCGGAGGCCTGGGCCGGAGCTGAGCGGATATGGGCACGGCGCGATCGAGGGGCACGGAGTGGGCAGCGCTCACCGGTACGGAAGACACGGAGGCACGGGTGGTGGGCGGCCGCTCCTCGAAGAGCCGGATGATCTCTGCGAAGTGCTCGGCAGTGAAGCGGTAGGCACCGCCGAGCCGGGTGAAGGGCACACGGTGCTGCCTCGCCTGTTCCTTCACCCACCAAGCCGAGCAGCCGATAGCTTCCGCGACGTCGGCGGGCGTGAAGAGACGCGGTAAACCGCTGCCCGCGGTGTCGTGGCGGCGGGCCTGGCTGGACACGTACGTCCCGCCGGCCCTCAGCTGCAGACCGGTGTCGTTGTGGTGCATGCTGATGGCACCTCCTGAATCCTGAACGGGATGGGGAGGCCGGGGCAGCGGGACTCTTTGCCGGAAGACCGCTGCCCCGGGCGAATTCAGAGGAGCTGAGTGCGGCTCCACTCGTCGTACTCGCGGCGTACGTAGGCGCGGCAGTCGTCGCCGGTGATCACGTCGGAGCCCTTCAGGCTCAGCCCGGTGTGCGTGACGTCGTACTCGACCAGCCGCCTCGCCGCCTCTTCCGCGGTCTCAATCGCGTTGGCCGCGACCGGCGGGGCGTACGTGGCCACTTCCTCGATCGCGATGCGGTCGAGGACAGCGGCTTTGCGGAGCCAGAAATCCCGCCCTTGTTCCGTGCCGAACGGGCGGTTGACGTTCTGGTCCAACAGCCAGCAGATCTCGGAGACGATGCTGGGAGCCTCTGCGTACACGGTGATGGGGTCGGGGGCGTTCGATTCGTGGGTCACCGCTCCGCCTCCGGACCCTCGTGCGCCGGGCGGGCGGTGAGCAGCTGGTGGTGGAGGGCTGTCTCGGCCTGCTCTCCGTAGGCGTAGGCGCAGTCCGCCAGCCCGGCTAAGGCTCCCTCGCTCCGTCCCGTGTACCGGGACACCCGGCGCGCGCCGACGTGGGAGCGGAGCAGGGCCAGGCGGCGCTGGCCGTTCCAGTCGCCGAGGTCGCCGCGGAAGTCGGGCAGCGGCTCGCCGGGGAGCTCGTACTGGTCGGTCTGGTCGCGCCGGAGCTCTACGTACCGCGGGCGGTAGCCCTTGACGACCGCCAGCAGGGCTCCGGCCGTTCCGTAGGCGTAGGCGAGGGCGAGGTTCTCGTACAGGTCGGTGGTCACGCGCTGGTAGGCCCTGCGCAGGCTGCGGATCTGGCTCAGGGCGACGTCCTGGGGGCTGATCTTGTACTCCCCGCAGATGTTCACGTCACCGATCACCGCCTGCAGGCGGGCCGGGTCGACGTGCCAGGTGGCGACTTCCGCGGCCTGGCGCGCGAGCCGGGTCTCGCGAGCTGCGGCCCCGAGGGCGAACACGCTCGCGGTCAAGCTGTCGAACCACGCGATGGTGGTGTGGGACATGGGGCGTCCTCCAACTCGTGGAGCAGGGGCCGGGCTGTCCGGCCCTCCGCACGCCTCCCGCTCCTCGCGGAGCTGGAGCCGCACGGGGAGCCGTCAGACGATGGTCGAGGCCACCCATCCGGCCTCGCGGGACTGGAATAAGAGCGTGCGGAGATCGCTGCCCACCACCGCCTTCAGACGCTGCTCGATCGCCTGCCAGGAGACGGGATCGATGGCCATGAGAGCGGCGATGGCCGCCGGCGCCTTGCCTTCCTCGATGGCGGTGAGCGCGTCTCGGAGTTCCCCTGAGGCCATCAGCGAGATGGGCTGCGGGGCGGTGCAGTTCTGTTCAGACATGGGTTGATCCCTTCGGGTCACTTGCCGACGCTGGGAATCGCGTGGCCGATGGACGACATGACCTGATCGATGGATGAAGCGGCGCCGGTGCGGCTGAGGTAGTAGCCGAAGAAGATCGCGACCGTGGCGCTGCCGATGCCGACGGACTTCGAGCGGATGAGCATGGCCAGGAGAAGGCCGAAGAGGGCGAGTGCGGAGATCGAGAAAGCCATCAGTGGGACCTCCTTGAAGGGTCAGCGGGTGCGGTGCCTTCGCGGTGCAGGCGGGTGGTGGCGTTGTAGAGGCGGCGGCCGATGCGCAGGCGCCGGCCGTGCCCCTCGCAGCGGCGGCATTCGCGGCCTCGCTTGATCCGCCCGCTGCGGGTCTGCCGGACGGCGGCGCCCCAGCCGTTGCACTTCCGGCAGGAGCCGAACGGGCTCCCCGCGCACAGGAGGGCGTAGCAGAGGGTGATGAATATGAGGCCGGGCATAGCGTGGGACAGGGAGACCATCGGAACCCCTCTTCGGGCCGGTTTTCGGGAGGCGCCCGCTCGGGCCGCTAGGCACTAGAGCGCAGGTCAATGGCGCTTTGTGCTGCTAGTGGGGGTGCTAGACCTAGCAGGGGTCCTGCTAGGTCTAGCGGTGAATTCGGCTAGGCGGCCGCGGCCGATCCGTCACGTTCGGCAATCGCTCTGAGGACGTCGGCGCGCTTGATCCCGCGTCGGCTGGTGCCCTTGCCGCCCTCGGTCCTGCCCCACACCTGATCCGTATGGATGCCGTAGGGCTTCAGAGCCGAGGTGAGCTGCTCTCCCGTCCAGAGGCCGTAGACGTCCGGCCGGAGCTCCGCGAGACGGGCGACGATCACCTCGTTCCACAGCTTCGGTTTGTCGGCCGGGAGGGCAGTGATCAGATCCGCCAGGAGGTCGTACGAGGGAGTGGCGTCGGCCTCCGGCTGCTCGCCGAGCGCGTGCCCGGCAAGCGTGCCGAGACGCTCGCGCGTCTTCCGGGCGCGGAGAGCGATGCGTTCGGCCGCTACGGCATCGATCTCGACCGCGCGAACGATCTGGGCGTCTGCGCCCTCGCCGAGGAAGTAGCAGATGCCCTTGTCCGCCCAAGCGAACATCGTCGCGCGCACGCCGCGCTTGTACGCCCCGGTGCCGAGAACCATGTTGTTCTCGACATGGCTCATGACCTTCAAGCACCAGCGGGCCGAGGCGTTCGCGGAGATCCCCTTCGGCAAGCTGTCGTCGTCCGGCCGCTGCGTGGCGAGCAGCAGCACGATGCCTGTTGCCGGCCCCCGCTTCACGAGGTCCGTGCAGATCTCTTCGAGTTCTGCGCCGTGCTTCGGGTGCTCGAACCAGACCTGGCACTCGTCCACCCCGACCACGATCGGGTGCAGGCCCAGGGACCGCTTCGAAGCCAGTTCCGAGGTCACCTTCGACTCGGGGCAAATGTCGCGAGGGAGCGTACGGATGACCCTCGTGCGCCGCCTCAACTCGGCTCGCAGCTCGCGCATCGAGGTCAGCGCGTAGAGGATGTCCTCCTCTTCGTCGCCCGCCCGGTGCCGAAAGCCGACAGCGTTCCCGACCGGGTCGAGATCACCGGTTCCCTTCAGGTCGTAGCTGTGTACCTCGGCGCGCACGTCGAGCGCTGCAGTGAGTAGGAGGAGACGCAGAAGGAAGGTCTTGCCCATCCTCGGAATGGACCCGATCACCCCCGCGAGGTACATGAGGGTGATCTCCACCCATCGCCCTCGTTGATCGGTGCCCCACGCAATGGGCCGGAACAAGTCCACCGTGCCGGACTTGGCGAGCGGCCATTCCGGCTGCTTGGTCTTGGAGATGTCCTGGTCGCCGACCCAAATCCTGAGCCGACCCGTGTGCTCGTCCGGAACGGCCTCAGGCCACACGGTTCCCAAGGGTCGGCGGAGACCGGAGGCCAGCCTTTCCCGGCGGTCCATCACGTCGGTGACCGTGACGCCGTACGGGAGATCGCCCTCGGCCATCCAGCCCGGCCCGTCGCGGGTGATGGGAGCAGTGAAGGCGAACCCGTCCCCGCCCTTCGCCTGCGCCTGATTGATCGCCGGAATGCCGAGGGACCCGAGGGCGCGAAGCACGATGTCGCTGGTGAGCTTCGTAACCTTCGGGATGTCCACGGCCCTGCGGATAACTGGGGCGTCGGCAGGCTGGCCGATCCATCCCACCGCCATCGTCGCGGCGAAGCCCGACAGGGCCAGCAGCCATTCCGGCGCCATGACGTACAACGCCAGCGCCGCAATAAGGCCGGTGATCGAAGCCGCAACGATGACTGCGGTGCGCCACCGTACGCGGCGGTCTCGCTGGCGCGAGAGCTGCAAGTACTTGTTGATGTCGTCGTGAGCAGCTGCCGCCTGCCGGAATGGCTCGCCCTCGGCATCCGAAACCCACCGGAGTGTGCCGCCGACGAACCGCGCGGCACCGTGGGGCGCTTGCAGCGCGAGGCGGACGGTGTACCAGGGGGTCCGCACTGCGTGATACGCGGAGATGTGCCAGGCGTACTCAGCTACGCCTTTGCTCGCCGCGTAGAACTCCTGCTGCGACTTCGCCCACGCCGGTATGACGGGGCGGCGCTTCGCGCCGCGTACCCGGTCTCTCAAGCCAGGACCGGAGGGCCCGCCGGGGCGATCGACAGTAACGGTCTCACCGGGGGCGGCGGGGGCGGCGAGGCTTGCGGCCGCCGGTTCGGGGTGAGGCTCCCGCTCCGATCCACGGTCGTCCGCCAGCTGATTGATCAAGGAGGTGGGTGCCGTCACGCTGCCCTCCCGGCCTGCGCCTGCCGCTGCGCTTCCGCAGCGCCCTTCATCGCCGCGACGCTGCTCAGCCTCGCCGCGTAGCGCGCGTTCAGACGGGCGAACTCGTCGGCGTCACTCTGATTCCGGAGTTCTTCCAGGACGTCGCGGGCGGCGGAGATGCGCGCCGCGCGCTCCTCGGCAGGCTCTCCAGGGCGGCCAAGGAACAGTTCCTTGAAGTCCTCGGCCTCCGGTCCCCGAAATCCGTCGAACTCGAAGGCGTGGTCCCCTAACCCAACCGCTTCAGCAGCAGGTTGATGGACGACGTATGTACGCATGATCTCTCCAGATCCGGAAGGGGATGGGAGAGTCAGTGGCAGCAGGACCGCTTGACCAGTCGCCTGCCGCCCCTGACGGGAGCGTGATCAGACACGGAAGCGTCGCGGCCCCGTGAGACGGAGCAAGCACTGGTACGGGATCGCCACCGCCGTACAGCCACCGAGGCCCGCGAGAAGGATCAGCAACCAGTCGGCGCCGGCATCCTCGGCCGACCGGCAGCTGATGAAGCCGGCGAGCAACGCGACGGCGAGGACGACCAGGGTCAGGACGGTGCGGGCGGGCGTGGAGCGTGTGGCGCAGCGGGCGACGATGGATAAGGCGCTCGGTTCGAGGAGGCGGAAGCCGCCGCCGGGCATCCGCACCACGACGAGCCTGCCGTCGGTGTGCTCATTGATCCCGGCAACGGTGCCGAGGGCCACGTCGTGACGACCTCGAACGACGTCGCCGATAGCCAGCTTCATTGATTCCCCTTCGGGAGTAGAGGCAGGAGACCAGCGGCAGGCGCGAACCCGTTCCCTGGGCAGGGGCCCGGGAAGCCGGTCATTCGGAACGAGCAGTCATCACCTCCGGCGCCAACGGCTCATGGCGGCACCGGAGATCAAAAACACTCGTTCGTCCAGGCACTCTGTGCAGTTCTCAAGGGACTGGCGCGTCCTTCGAGCCGGAGCCCTCCAGGCGACTCACTCCTAAAGAGGTCTTCTCCTCAAGTCCTCTTTAGGAGTTGCCGAGACTATGACGCAGCTCTCATCAACTCGTCAAGTCCTCTTTAGGAGTCGTATGCTGAGCGCCGTCAGCGCAACAGGACGGTGAGCCCCGATGGCAAAGGCGTACGAGCGGATCGCGGATGGCATCCGGGAGTCCATCCGTGCAGGTCAGCTGAAGCCCGGTGAGCGCTTGCCCTCAGAGACGGCGCTCGCGGAGACGTACCGGCGGAGCGTTCCCACGATCCGCGAAGCGCTCCGCCTCCTGCGCGATGAAGGCTTGATCGAGAAGCAGCACGGGCGCGGCAACTTCGTCCGCAAGCCTCGGACGGCCGTGCTCCGTACGAACGCGAGGCACCAGTGGGAGAAGGGGCGCGCCCGCGAGCCCGAGCCGCTGAGGGCGAAGACCGGAGCCACCGAGCATGACACCGGCTTGCAGGTGAACGATCTCGTCTTCCACGCCTCCTACCGCGAGATCAAGGCTGACAAGGGCCTCGCGGAAGCGTTCGGCGTCTCGGAGGGCGAGGTTCTGGTCGAGCGCACGTACCGCACGCGGTACGCCGCCGAGCAGGCCCCGTTCGCGCTCGTCACCTCCTACCTCGTGCGCGACATGGTCGCGGAGAACCCCGATCTCCTGGACGCGGGCAACGAACCGTGGCCGGGGGGCACGCAGAACCAGCTGTTCACCGTCGGGATCGAGCTCGATCGCATCGAGGAGCACGTCACCGCCCGCCCGCCGACGCCGGAGGAGGCGGAGGAGCTGGAACTCCCCCCGGGGACCGCGGTCCTGCTGCTCCGGAAGACCTCGTACGACACCGACGACCGCGTTGTCGAGCTCTCCGACATCACGCTGCCCGGCGACCGCACGGAAATGCTGTTCACCACTCCCCTGGAAAGGTGGTGAGTGCCGTGCGCCGGCGCATCATCATCGTCACCGCTGTGCACGCACCGTCCGCTCACTACCTGCACGACGCCTACAAGTCGCTCTGCGACCAGGAGCTCCCCGAGGGCTGGGGCTGGCACTGGGTCATCCAGGAGGACGGGAAGAGCAACGACGTCGCCCCCTTCGTCCCTGACGACGAGCGGGTGTCCTTCCACCAGGGCCGCAGCGGAGGCCCCGGCGTCGCCCGGACCATGGCCCTGGCCCACGCCGACGGCGAGTACGTCAAGATCCTCGACGCTGACGACCAGCTTGCCCCGGGCGCCCTGGCCCGGGACATCGCCGTCCTCGAACGGGACCCGAGCGTCGGCTGGACGACGTCCCGCGTCCTGGACCTGATGCCCGACGGGTCAACGGTCGGCTTCGACCAGGACCCGGACGACGGGCCCATCGAGCGCGGGGCCGTGCTCGAACACTGGCGTGCGCACAACTACCGCGCCCAGGTCCACCCGGCGACCCTTTGCGTCCGCCGCGACCTGCTCCTCGCCCTGGGCGGATGGATGGCCCTGCCGGCCTCGGAGGACACCGGCCTTCTGCTCGCGCTGGACTCCGTCAGCCGTGGCTGGTTCATCCGCGACGTGGGTCTGCTCTACCGCAAGTGGCCCGGACAGGCGACGGGGCAGGCGGCGCACACGGACGCTGCGGAGCGCGATGCGCGCATGGCTGTCGTAGAGGCGCGCGCTCAGGCGCTGGCCTACTACCGCTGGAACTACCCCGCGACTACCTGACGGGCACCTTGTAGACGATCTTCCCGAGGGCGGCCGGTGTGACGATGTCCGCCGTCTCCACCGGGCGCCCGTCATCGCTGTAGTACGTGCGCTCGATGCGCGTGACAACTGCACCCCGTTGCACGCCGAGGAGGGTTGCCTCCTCGGCCGTCGCGCTTCCGCCCTCCACCTCCTCCACCGCATGGGCGACCGTAATGCCGATCTCCGCCATGCGGTGGACCACGCCCTTGCCGCTATAGGGGCCACCCTCCGGCAGCACCACCAGCGTGTGCGCCGTGAGGCCGTACGGCTCCCAACTGGTCAGAAGCTGGACGGGCTTGCCGTCCAGCATGAACTCGTACGCGGTTCGGACGCAGAGGTCGCCTTCGGCGATGTGGAGCCGGGCGGCGATGCCGGCAGGCGCGGGGACCTTCGCATCCGTGGAGCTCTCCCACGTGCCGCCCTTGCCGAGCGCAGACACGTCCGTGACGCAGGGCGCCCCACGACCCCCTTCGGGTAGCTGCGAACGCACCATGCGGAGGCGTGGGCGCGGCTCGGCGACGTACGTTCCCGACCCGGAGTGCCCTTCCAAAACCCCCTGCGAGATCAGGAGTTCCTGGGCGCGGCGGACGACGTTCACCCCCACCCCGCCGCACTCCTGCGCAAGCTGCCCCCGCGACGGAAGCCGGTCCCCCGGGGCCCACTCTTGATCCGCGATGCGCTGTCTGAGCAGGTCAGCGACGCGGAGGTAGGGCGGCTGCTCAGGCATATGGAAAATCTTAGCCAGGACCCCTATGCTAGTTAACTCGCTTCACGCTCTGTGATTCCGTGGCGACGGAGGAACGCCTTGTGGCCGCACGCAGAAGCAGCGCCGACCACATGGCGGCGCGTCTTTCGGCTGCTGGGTTCACTCCCCGCGTGGGGCGTCGGAAGGGCCGCATCTGTGTCGAGACGGACGTACCCAACCCGGTCTCGGCCGAGGCGTGGCAAGAGCTCTTAGAGGTACTGGAGACAGCCGACTTGTTCGGCATCGTCGCCAGCGAAGGCGGCCACATCGCGTGGGCCGCCATCGACCAGGAAACCCCCGCGACAGCTTGAACTGTCCGGGGGCACGGCCGTCAGCTGTGAGGAGCTGATCAGCGTGTTGGACCTTATCCGCCGAGTCGCCGCCTGGGCTAGGCGGCAATTCGTTCCCCTCTCGGGCGAGGCTCGCCCACGCACGCCGCTGGAACCCCGGATCACCGAGGAGGCGCTCCCCATGACCTCGCCCATGCGCCAGCCTCGCTGGTACGCCGAAGTCCTCCAAGCCGAGGAGGCCGCACTCGACCGCCTGTACGTGGTGCCCGGCCACGAGCGCGCCGGGCTGCGAACGGAGTCGCGCTGGCAGCCGCTCATGGCCGACCAGCACTGGAACATGGCGGGGGTGAACTGATGCCTAGGGACACCCTCCCCTCCAACAAGACGCACCACTTCGTGGCCGTTCAGGTCAGCTGGGACACGATTCGAGTCGGAGACGTCATCGATTTCGCAGGCCGCGGGTTCGGCGTGGCCCACGTGATCGAGATGCCCGACGGCACGAAGTTGCTGCGCTTCCGCACGGGGGAATCGCTGGTCATGCGACGGAACTACCGTCTGCCCGCCGTGCGGGCCGTCGAGAAGCGGTGACGCGCCGATGGCCACTCACCACCAGTACATTGCCGACGACCTGCGGCGACGCATCGAGTCGGGGGAGTTCGCAGTCGGTGAGCGCCTGCCGGCGGAGACGAAACTCGCCACTCGGTACCGGGTCAGCGTGCCAACACTGAGGGTCGCGCTGGACCTGCTCCAGGCCGAAGGAAGGGTCGAGAAGCTCCAAGGGCGGGGGAACTTCGTTCGTCCGCTTCGCGAGCGCACTGTCTATGACGCGCGGCAGGATTCCTCGGATCGGCAGGCGGTGCAGGGGCCGCAACTGCAGGTCAGCGTGAAGGTCC
Source organism: Streptomyces telluris (assembly GCF_024519335.1). Taxonomy (NCBI): domain Bacteria; kingdom Bacillati; phylum Actinomycetota; class Actinomycetes; order Kitasatosporales; family Streptomycetaceae; genus Streptomyces; species Streptomyces telluris. Next base: position 7,802 of record NZ_JANIID010000020.1, on the reverse strand, counting down.
AAACGGTGAACGCAACCAGCGCTCTTTCGGCACTCCTGCAGGTGCGACGTGGGGCCCTGGTGAGCGAGTTCGAGTACATCGGATTCCTGGGAACATCGGTACAGAGCCTCGGCAACGTCTACGTGCCGCACAAGGTGGCGAAGCTCGCAGCCCCGACAGGGAGCTTGTCGCCGTGGGGCGACGACATTAGGCAGCTGCTCGCCGCGGCCGGGGTCCGCGTCACGTCCACGGTTCAGCGCGTTGTATCCCGTCTGCCCAGTGCAGAAGAACGGGAGATCTTCCGCAGCCCGGCACCCGTGCTCGAAGTAGAGCGGATCTCGACCGATGCGACTGGACGAGTCGTAGAGGGCACGCTCCTGGTGCTTCCGGGCGACCGTACAGAGGCCGTATTCAGCACCGGTACGCGTGACGAGGGCTTGGAGAAGGCCGGATGACAGCCGACCTCAACAGCGAAGCCCTCCGTTCGACGCTTAACGCCGGTAGCTACGAGCTGCGACTCCTCCCGTGGGAGAGCCCGGGAGACAAGCCCTGCTTCCTGAGCACGGGTGACGGCCGCGGCGTGATGTCCCGGTACGCCGACGGCGTGGAGGCGGAGCAGCTGGCCAACGGAGCCGCGGTACTGGCCGATGCGGAGAAGATGCTCGCGGACCCGGCAGCGTGCCGCTACCACCTCCGACTCGCGCTTCGAGAGGCGGCCGACTCCCTGAGCGACGTCCTCCGGGTGGCGGAGAGCCGCGGTGCTCGCCTGTCTCTGCCGCAGCCCGGCGAGCCGGCCTTCGACGGAGAGGAGAGCGGCTCAGCTTCCCCGCCCCGGTCGTAGCGGAGACGCCACCCGTGTTCCGACAGTAGCGAGAGGGAGAAGCACCACTCACGGCCCGGCTTCAAAGAGCCGGGCCGTGACGCGTTCAGGGAAGAATCTCAGCATCCGTCCGAGAGAAGACCAGATCCGTCTCCGCCAGGACGGCACCATGCCAGCGCACTGGGGCCACGTGGGTGGCGCGCAGCGCTGCCGGATAGCTCTCCGCCGAGTAGTCATTGGCGAGGCGGTACGGGTGGAAGCCGTACCTCTGCATGGTGGCAAGCAGGTCGTCGACAGAGTCTCCGAGTCGCGCCATGCGCTCGGGGGTCACCTCGATGGTGATCTCCGCATCCGGCCGGAGCTGGTCAAGCATAGGGACCATGCCTCGGACGACACTGCCCTCGGCCCCCTCCACATCAATCTTGATCACGCGCGCATTGGTGATCTCCTCTGTGGTGAGCACGTCCGGCAGCGGCCGACCTTGGATCTCGAAGCTGGACTCCGCCGGCCCGTCGTACGGAACGACGCTGTTCGCCCCCATGTTGCGGGAACTGGCGAGGGTGAAGGTCAGAGTCTTCCGGACGTCCGATACCGCGGTGTTCACGGCACGAACGTTGCTGCAGGCGTTCAGCCGAGCGTGCGACAGGATCTTTTGGTGAAACAGCGGAGACGCCTCGATCGCCACTGCGTGGCCTTCCTTGCCCACGAGCTGTGAAGCAAGAAGGCTGAAATATCCGGTGTTGGCGCCGACGTCGACGAAGGTGTCGCCGGGCCGCAGACGCCGGCTGAGCCAGCGCGTCAGGTGCGGCTCCCAGACCCCAAAGAGGTAGATGTAGCGCTGGATGAGGTCCTGAGTGTCGACAGCGAACCTGGCTCCCCACCGGGCCCGGACGGTCCGAAGGCGACGGTGATCGCGCAGGTAGGGGTTCAGATACTCCGCGGCGAGCGAAGCCTTCCCGAGCGAGCCTGGAGCATGGCGCACGTATAAGCGCCCTAAGGAGGCCAGGCCCTCCACCGTACGGCCCTTCATCCGACCACCACCCTCTTCACCGGGTCCGCGCAGGCCCTGCGCTTGCGTAGGAGTCCCCAGTGTTCCCCTGCGATCGGCGCCCACACGTCAGGCCGTGGCTGCGGTCACCCGGCCTTCGTCAAATGGCAGCCCCAGCATGCGAATGGCGTTCCCTCGAAGGAGCTTGTAGGCGACGTCCTCAGAGAGCCCGGCCACGTGCTCGGCCGCCACCCTCTTCGTGTGCGGCCAGGTGGAGTCGACATGCGGGTAGTCCGTCTCGAACGTGGCGTTGTCGACTCCCACGGCCTCGATGGCGTCGATGCCGTGCTTGTCGCGGAAGAAGCAACAGAAGACCTGCCGGTAGTAGTACGTGGACGGAGGCTCGGGGATCAGGTCACGGACACCACCCCAAGCACGATGGTCGCGCCATACGTCGTCGGCACGCTCCAAGGCGTACGGGATCCATCCCATCTGGCCCTCGCTGTAAGCCAGGGTGAGCCGGGGAAAGCGGACGAGGACGCCGCTGAACAGGAAATCCGCCAGCGACGACATCGCGTTGTTGAAGCTCAGGGTGGCCTGCACAGCCGGCGGCGCGTCCGGCGAGGCGGCCGGCATCTGGGACGACGACCCGATGTGCATGTTGACCACGGTCCCGGTCTCCTCGCAGGCCGCGAAGAACGGATCCCAGTAGCCGGAGTGGATGGACGGCAGGCCGAGGTACGTCGGGATCTCGCTGAAGGTCACCGCACGTACTCCGCGGGCGGCATTGCGCCGGATCTCGGCGACCGCGAGCTCGACGTCCCATAGCGGGATCAGACAGAGCGGGATGAGCCGGCCACCACTGTCACCGCACCACTCCTCGACCATCCAGTCGTTGTAGGCCCGGACGCAGGCGAGCGCGACTTCCTTGTCCTGCGCCTCGGCAAAGGTCTGTCCACAGAACCGCGGGAAGGTGGGGAAGCAGAGTGACGCCTCCACATGGTTGAGATCCATGTCCTCCAGCCGGGCCTTCGGGTCCCAGCAGCCGCGCCGCATCTGCTCACGGGTGATGCCGTCGAGGGTCATCTCGTCCCGCGAGAAGCCGACGGCGGCGATGATGCGCTTGTACGGGAAGATCTCCCCCTCGTACTCCCACCAGTCCGTGACCTGGCCGTCCGGATCCGTAGTGAACCGGTACTTCCCTCCGATGTACTGCAGGTCCCCGATGCCCGCGGTGAAGGGCTTCGGCCCCCGCTCCCGGTACTTGTGGGGCAGCCACACATCGAAGAGATGAGACGGCTCGATCACGTGATCGTCAACGCTGATGACCTTAGGAATTGGCCTGGCACTGCCTTCGCGGACCATTGCGGGTGCCCTCACTCTCACCGGCCTGGGAGGCGTATCTGACGCACCGTCAGAGTCACGGTACGGAGGGGATCTTTCCTCGGCAAGCATCGACCAGCCACCCTCTCGGCACCCGGCCAAACGGCCATGGGGCGCCAGCAACTCCCCGCCCGGCCGCCCACCTGATTGGCGCAAGAGCGCCTAAGGCGTGTCCGGCGGATCAATGCCTGCGGCCGCTGAGCCTGGGCAGTGATCCACCGGACGCGGCTGGGAACGGCGTCAGGCCAGGGAAAACTTGGCGACATACTCGCCGAAGGGCTCGATGCCGACCTCCGCACGGAGTGCGTCCATACGCTCGGGCTCTTCGCAAGGCCACGGAACCGGCGCCCCGTCCTTCACGCCGGCGATCTGAGTGCCGTAGACCTGCTTACGGCCCTCATTGACCAGCGTGCGGTCGCGCAGAAAGGCCAGCTCGCGCGGGCTGGCCGAGCCTGCCGCCACCGCCTGCTGCATCAACTGGAGAGCGCGACGCTGAACGTCGAGCTGCCGGTCGGCGTGCTGGGCGATCAGCCATGCCGCGCGTGCGGCCTCCTCACCAACCAGTTCCGCCGTCGGCCAGCCGTACTTGTCCATGATCTCGCCCAGCCGGTCGCCGTGCCGGGCGGTCAGCCGCCGCCAGGCCAGTTGCTCGGTGGGGTCATCGCTGTTCGCGTGGACGGCAGACTGGTGATCGGCCGCAGCCATGTCCGTAAGTTCCATCGCCAGCGCGGCAACGTCGTGCGCCACTCTTAACTCCCAGTTCAGATCCGTGCTTTGTGTCCGCCTGCAAGCCTAGAGGTGCAAATCAGGCTTAAAGATCATTCCGGAGAACGGTGACAGGCACCTCCCCGCACGGGGATAATGGATCTACCCCCGAAGCCAGAGCCTGATCGCTACGACAGTCACAGTGCCCTGGAAGACGTAGGCACGCTTGTCGAACCTCGTGGCCACGGCCCGGAAGTTCTTGAGGGCATTGATCGTCCGCTCGACTTCATTCCTTCGCTTATAGATCGCCTTGTCGAAGCCGGTAGGCCGACCGCCCTTGCTGCCGCGGCGTTGGCGGTTGGCCTGTTGGTTCTTCGGCTCGGGGATGGCGTGTTTGATCTGCGTCTGCGCAGGTAGCGGCGGTTACGCCGGGAGGAATAAGCCTTGTCGCCCCCGAGATGATCCGGTCGGGTGCGGGGGCGTCCGCCGCCGAGTTGGCCGACGCGGATTCGTTCCATGACGGGGATGAGCTGCGGGGCATCGCCCCACTGGCCCGGTGTGATCAGCAGGGCCAGGGGGCGGCGCCCGCCCTCTCCGGCGAGATGAATCTTGCAGGTGAAACCGCCCCGGGAGCGTCCGAGTCCCTCGTCGGGGCGGTGCTGCCGGGGCGTGCGTCTTTTCCCGGCACCCGCGGTGGCTTCTTGCGCGCTCCGGCGGCGTGCTGGTGGGCCCGGCAAGTGGTGGAGTCCACGCTCACCATGGACCAGTCGATACGGCCCTGGGCATCCGCGTCGGCCAGGAGGGCCGCATAGATCTTGTCCCACTTGCCGTCCGCCGACCAGCGCCTGTGCCTCTCATACACCGTCTTCCACTTGCCGAACCGCGCAGGCAGATCCCGCCACGGCACGCCGGTGCGCTGCCGGAAGAGGATCCCGTTGATGATTCTGCGGTGGCTGGCCCAACGCCCACCGCGCTGCCCGGACGTGGGCAGATGCGGCTTCAGCCGGGCCCATTCCTCATTCGTGAGATCTCCCCGCCCCATGGGCATGCCAACGTGCCCGAGCGCGAGAAGTCACATGATCCGCCGGACAGGACCTAGACAATCTCGTTCCGCTCAAGGGCCAACGCCGCGATCCAGCCATCCCTGCGAACGGGGAGTGCAGCTCAGGAAGGGACCACCTAGCCTCTTTGAACCGCGATCTCCGGGGGTGCACGTGCTCGGTCATGAGCAGAGGCTGGCGATCACCATCAGCGGTCTGCTGCTGGTCGGGGGGATACTGATTGGCCAGGCGCTGATAGGCACTTGGGCCACCTTCTCGGTCGGTGCGGCAGCCTTCGTAGGGATGTACCTGGCGCCGTGGGCCTTCCAAGAACTGGCCGTGCGGCGGTTCGCTCGCAAGCTCAGGCGCTGGCCGGCCCCTCGCCGCCTGCCATGACCACGATGACCGAAAGCAGACAGGCCACCGCCCGGGGCAGACTCCTAAGATCCTCTAGTCATCTTTAGGAGTGCATACCTGGAGGCGCTGGTGGGGGCGGCCGAACAGCTCGTGACGGTCGCCGCGGTGATCCTCGGTGGACTCACGACGCACCTGACCAACGCCCTGGCGGAACGGCGCCGCAAGCGCCACGAACTCTCGACCCGGTGGGACGACAGGAAGCTCGACGCCTACGCGAGCTACATCGAACGGATCAGAACGAGCATCTTCCTCGCCGTCGAGCTCTACGAGCTCAGGGAGGGCCTCCGCGAGCGCCGCCGCGACGAGTCGGAGATCAAGGCAGACATGTCGGAGGCCGGGCACCACCGCGGCCGGGCCTTCGAACGAGTCATGCTGCTAGGTAGCGACGAGGTTGTTGAAGCTGCTCACGGCCTCAACGCAGTCACCCTCGAAGTCGACTGGCAAGCAGCCGGCAGGATCACAGGAAGCCTGGAGGAGTGGCGCGAACGCAACCGTGCAGTCTTCCGCACGATCAATGCCTTTCACGACGCCGCCCGCTTAGACCTCGGCGTTAGAGGCAGGGTCACGGGCGAGCAGCACCCAGAACGAGATCTCCTGCTTCCCCCACGCTAACCCCGGCCCCCAAGCTGGCCGAGGTGGCCTTTGTTAAAGGGAGAACACCACCAAGGCCTCCGGACCCCGAGATCACCATCTTCGAACTCGATGTCGAGATTCGATTGAATGACACACCCGGACCCCCTATCCGAACACACATCCACCCAGTGTCATTGATAGGCAATTCCGGAGAGTGGCGTGTATTCTGTACGGTCAGTCGATCCTTGCCGACCGTACAGGTGGAAGCGGAGCCGCGTAGATGAAGGATGTCGCCGCGGTCTTCGTGCACGGTCTCTTCTCCACTAACGATACATGGAAGTGCATCGACAATCTGATCGGTTCCGATTCAGAACTTTCTGGACTCACTCTTCTTAAATTTGATTACGCGTCCCCGAAGTATATCTTCAACCCGCTGCGCAGAGTACCGGACTTCGATGTCCTCGCAGATAGCCTTCAAACCTTTCTTGAGGTGGAGGCAAAAAGCTACGGTAAACTAGCTATCATTTCCCACAGCCAAGGCGGCCTAATCGTTCAACGCTTCCTTGCGCGCATGGTAAGCAATGCTCGCGGCGAAGAGCTTGCAAGAATCAAACGCGTCATCATGTTCGCATGCCCAAATTCAGGTTCTGAAATTTTTCTTCTCGCAAGGAAAAGCCTCAAGGTTTGGCGGCACCCACATGAACGCGAACTGCGACCGATCAATGAGCCTGTAACCAGCGCACACAAGGCGGTGATTAATCGGATTATCCATGCCCAAACGGTGGCCTCCGATCGATGCCCGATCACAATTCGCGCTTATGCCGGAGATCTCGACAAGATCGTGACCCCCACCTCAGCCCGTAGCGTCTTTCCCGACACGGGCGTGATACCCGGAGATCATTTCTCAATCATCCGCCCCGACTCACATACACACAGAACTTATACAACCCTCAAAGATAATCTGATTGCCGCCCTTGTTTTGGATTCGAGTGCGGACCCCTTGCCAACGTCAGCAATGCTTACGAGCGCTCCTATCCCTGTGCAGCCCGCGCCAGAAGAGCAAGCCCCAACCCCCACATCTTCTGAAGAACTGGGAGGCCCAACCCAGCCTGCTGGCGATCCATCACAAAAAGTGGAAGAACCGCCCGTCATTGTGAGGTGGAATCCGAGGACACGAACTGTAGATTTCATCGTAACTCCAGAAACGGCACTCATTTGGGTCAAAAATCTTGGGCAGGAGGGCGACGAAGGTGAGCGGTAGCGAAGGCCGCGCCAAGCGCTCTGAGGATGCAATCAAGGCTCTTTGGGACCAATTTGAAAGTACAGGCGACAGCCACGTCCTGGAACTTCTCGTTTCACTTCTCCGGGAGGCAGCGTCAGTGTCTATCGCTGCTGACGTCGGCGATAGATTTGCGACCTTGTCTAACCTTGGTGTGGCATTGCTATGCCGAGCAGATCTCACGGGACTAATCGAAGACCTAGACGAGGCAATCACACTGCAGCGTGAGGCTCTAGCTTCAACGCCTGCCCACCATCCTGGACGCCTAGCCGCCGTGTCGAACCTTGGTGTAGCGCTGCTGCGTCGGGTAGATCGTACAGAACAGATCGAAGATCTAAACGAAGTTATCAGGCTGCAACGCGAAGCGCTTACAGCGTCCACGAGTGAGGTGGATGTAGACGACCGAACAGCCGCCATGTCGAACCTTGGTGCGACATTGCTACGTCGGGCGGTCCACACGGCGAGCGTCGAAGATTTGGACGAGGCAATTTCACTGCACCGTGAGGCTCTCGCCTCGACCCCCGCCAATCACCCCAAGCACACCGCCGCCTTGTCTAACCTTGGAGAAGCTCTCCGCATTCGCTTTGAGCAAGCCAGCGATTCACGTGCCAGCCTGAA